>CAZYEE010000150.1:0-9552 GCA_964646355.1 uncultured archaeon
AACAATTAATGTGTAGAAATAATATTGAAATTTCAATTTCCACCCTAAATAAATTGGCATTTATTACTATCTTTAACATAATTAAAATAAAACTAAAATTTTATAATGAGGATAAAAATTTAGAATTTCTTAAAGAGGCAATAGGATATCTAGAATTTTTGAAATATTTTCAATATTACAACCAAACAAGAAAAATTGGAGAAATACCAAGCTTTTTAGCTAATAATTGGAATAAATCTATTAAAAAAATCCTTAAACTCAGAAATGATATCCAACTAAATGATTTAAAGTTAAAGGAAAGCCTTAACTACAAAGAAGTTGAAAAAATTGAAAAAATAAAAAAGAATCAGATAAACGAATATTTTACAACTCTGGATAAAATATGGGCTAAATCGCCTGAGGGTGTCAGTTCATTTCCTATTAATATAACTCAAGTAATTGAAAGATTTTTTAATCTAGCTTCTAAAATAGATAAAAAATGGATAATTTTATATGTTTTTTATACTCCAATTGATGAAAAAATTATTGCTTTTATACTGAATCCTGCTGAGAAAAACATTTTATACGGTTTAAAATCGATTGAGCTATCTGAAATTAAGCAATATATTAAAAAAATCGAGAAAATTGAGTTATCTAAAGCTCAGAATAATTCTGAAGAATTAGAATCAAGTCTTAATGAACTCTCTTTTGAACTTATAGATCTATTCCCGAATAATATACAGAAATATTTAATTAAAGGCGATTTTGAATATATTACCATTATACCTCATAAAATATTATTTAAAATACCTTGGGAGTTCATGAAAATAAATAATAAATATTTGTACGCCTCTCATAAAGTATCGAGACATTATTCCTTGGATTGGCTTAGAACTGATATCGAGAAAAATGGTCCAAAAAAGAAGACTATTTTATTTATTATAAATCCTGACCACGGAGCTGAATTAGACCTGCCCAATGCTGAAAATGAAATAATTGTAATAAAATCGACCTTGAACAAGAATTTTAAATATGACGAAATAAAATATCTGGATATAACAAAAGAAAATTATATAAACGCTGTGAAAAATAAGAGTTTCTCCTTTTTACATTTTTCAGGTTCGCTAATTCTAAATACAGAAAATGCTTTAAAGTCAAGATTAAAGCTTTTTAGGCATGATTTTATCACAATTGAAGAACATATTAAATATCCGTTCAAGCAAATTCCTATTATCCTAATTTCCAACGTAGAATACTTGTCAAATAAAATTAGTAATAAGGACGGAGACAATTTAATCTACATTTATCGAGCCTTAATGTTAAGTAATGCTGGTGGACTCATAATATCTCCAACTTCTGATAGACAAAATGATAAAACACAATTCTTTACTCAATTCTATAAGAATATTAATGATAAAAAATCAGTATCTGAATCTATTTATAATTCTTTACAAAATATTGAAAATGAAGACAAAAAGATTAATGATTTATACTGGATATATATGGGAAACCCATTTACCACTATTTAATAAACTCATTATGAATCAAACGAACTGCTTCTTCCAATTTTTCAGATGGAATTAAAATCGAGATATTGAGCCCATTACTACCTTGAGCTAATGCATAAATTTTGATGGATTTAGTACCTAAAGAAATGAAAATTCGCCCTATAATTTTTGGATCATCCAAATTTAATCCTATTACAGCAAGCATTCCTACTTCTTTTACCGAAATATTAAACCATTTTTTAAAAAATTCCGAATTCTCAAGTATTTTCTTTGCTTTTATGCCATCTTTTTCTGAGACCGTGAATGTAGTATTAATTTCAGATGAAGATTGGCTGACCATCATTACATTAATATCATTTTCTCCCATCAATGTAAATATTTTTGAGAGTACACCTGGAATTTGAATGGTGCCTGTACTTAGAGCAGAGACCATACATACTTTTTTAATAACAGAAATCCCAGTAATTTCCCTATTCTCAGTCTTAGGACCAATTATTGTATATTCAAAACTCGCAGGATCATTAAAATTTCTTATTTCTAGTATTATCCTTTTTTCTTGGATTGGTATCACGCATTTCGGATGAAGTATTTTGCTACCAAAATATGCTAGTTCCTTAGCCTCATTGTAGGATAAAAAACGGATCATTTTTGCATTTGAAACAATGTCTGGATGTGCTGTTAACAATCCTGGCACATTTTTCCATAATATAACTCTCGTATTTATATCTGGCGGATCATGTAAACAATTTGCTACAATGGTAGCAGTAAAATCGCTTCCACCTCGGCCTAATGTTGTAGTATGTCCCTCAATATTACGTCCAATAAATCCAGTAATGCAGTATATTGTGTCATCAAGTTTTATTTTTGATTTAATAAGCTCTTGTGTCGCCTCCATAATAGGCAATGCATTCTGATATACATTATCGGTGAAAATTAATTTATCTGCAGGAATATATTCTGCTTTAAGCCCAAAACTCTTCAAAAAACTATATAATATAAAAGTTGAAAGTTTTTCCCCTTTTGACATTATAAAATCAAGTTTATAAGGTGTTAATCCAAAAATTTCTATTTCTCTAAGCATTTCATTTAGTTCTTTTATTTCATCATTTAAATGATTTTCAGCCATCTCTGAATAAACTGCATTTTCAATTATATCAATTACTTTCAAATGAATATCTTTTATCTTTTTTATATTATTTTGATAATCTTCCTTTCTATCAGCTTTATGTGCAGATTCGATTAATAAATCTGTGATTCCTGATAATGCCGAAGTAATTATAATTAGTTTCTCTTTTTGATACTGTTTTATTATTTTTAATACCATTTTAATAGAGCTGGGCTCAACAAGGCATCCGCCGCCGAATTTCATTATCAATAAATCAGTCAATTTTTTTCAAACCATTTATTTCAATGATTTAACTTAAAGTTATATATTTCTATGGATTTAACCAAAATTCTGGTTTAATGTTCTCAAAAATCCCATCTTCTTTTTCAAGAATTCCTAAATAATTCCAATCTCCCTGGTCCACGGTACCGCCCGAATTGTATGTTTCTAACATATTTACTAATCTTTTGAAACGTGAATAATGTTCTGCCACTCTATTTTCTGCATAATCTCTTGCTGACCAGGTTGAGATTAAGAACTGCCAATCTGAGGATTCTAAAAGAAGTAGTTCTCTTCCCATTTGTCTTAATATTTTTTTAATGTTAATATCATTGTTATTTCCGTACTTTCTGACCGTTTGAACCATAATATCCTCACACTCGTAAATTTTTTCCCAAGTCCAAGTGGTCCACTCATTAAGCCATATCCAATGCCCTTGACCTTCTCCCCAGCTACCTTCTGGTATTTTTATCACTGTATTTGCTGGATATTGTTCCATAAATCGTCCACAAGTTGTTAACTCTATTTCTGGATCATCTTGAACCCACTTCAGAACATAATACAAGAATCTTGGCCCCTCGAACCACCAGTGCCCAAATAACTCACTATCATATGGGGCTACTACTATACCCGGATTATCCGGCTTCTTTTCATGATGTTTTTTCAATAATTCATATATCAATGACTTAAAATGTCCTGCATTCTCTTTAATCCTGTCCTCCACCTTATCTGGATAATACTCAAGTTTATCTCCTAACGAAGATTTCGCACTTGTAACCCGCCAATATCGAAGACCTCCTGGATAATGCTTCTTGTGAAACTCAAGATACCAGCCATCTCCTGGATACCCATGCTCAGCACTCCATAGCTGAATAGATGTTCTAGGGTCCCTCGTAAATACTGTTACTGGTTCCATACCTTCTTTTGGATGTAATAAATATATCTCATATGGTGTTTTCTCTACATCTATGGGCCCCGGTTTATACTGCTTTTTGAATATCTCCCATAATTCTTTTAACGCCTTAAATCGAGTGGCATAAACTCCTATCGCCTCGCCACCTTTAAGTAAATGAGTATCTATTATAAAGTAGTATAGATTATTCTCTGATAATATCTCTTCAATTCCTTTCCTGTCCATCAATGGTCCTTTATGTTTTACTGGGCGCTTCCATTTATATGCAGGTCTATAAGCACATTCCGGCAACCATATACCTACAGGGTCCCTTCCAAAATATTTTTTATATGTTATTATACCCGTTTTGATTTGTGCTTGGATACATTCATCGTTTCCTATTAATGGTAAATATCCATGAGTTGCAGCACACGTAATAATTTCTATAATATCCTCATCTTGTAATATCTTAAAAGCTTTTATTATATCTTGACCATATTTATTATTAAAATCGTTCAAAATTCCTGAATAAAAATTCTCCCACATTTCTGATAGACTTATTAAATGGTCATTCTTCCATGTTCTAAATAACTTGCGGTCCTCCCGCGCAGCATCCAATTTTGTCTGTAAATAGCTAACAAAATGTTCTTTAAATACATCTGACGAAAGCTGCTCTGTAAGAATAGGTGTAATTCCTATGGTTAAGTGTGGTTTATAGCCTTCATCTCTTAACTTATATAGCATATTTAATATTGGTATATAACACTCAGCAGCTGCCTCATTTAACCAATCCATTCCATGAGGCCATATCCCATGATTTAAAACATACGGTAAATGAGTATGTAATACGAAAGAAAAGCTACCAAGCATATTCTTATCACTTTATAACTTATTTATTCTTTTATCAACTTAAATATAAATTATACTTTTTTGGTCTTTTGACTCATATTTTATTATCATTGTATTCCATAAATTTAGTAATTTTGTCTTAATAATTTTTATAATGATTCTGATTTTTCTAATTAGTTCTAAATTTTTAGAAATAAAATTGAATTAATTTAATAAAAAGTTTAAGTGTTAATGTATTAAATCTATATTTTATTGTTTTTATAAATACAATTTGGAACTTAATTTATTAAACAGTCAATCAGATGTTTTCTCAATTTTTTATGCTCATTATTTTTAAAAAAATACTTCTAGATATTTATTCAAATATTATTTCTTTTAAATATTCTCCTTTTTATTTTTTCCTCTTCTAATATTTATTGAGATTAATATAACCACAATTATAAATAGTATTAATGGCGGTATATATGTGACAAAAAGCCATAACATAAAGTTTTGAAAATTTCCAGTCAGAAATCCACCGTTTTCGTTAAAAACTATAACTAATAAAAATCCAACTATAAGTCCTATTAACCAATAAAATATGCCTGTAAAAATTAAAATTTTTATTAAAATTATAAATCTTTTGACCTTTAAAATTTAATATTCATCTCCATAAAAGAAATATATAAGAAATATTATGTTAAATTATTTATAATGATATATAATACTTTTAATCTTATATAAATTTTCATTAGTTCATTGTTGATAATAAACACCCACCTATTGAAATAAGCAATAACTCTGCAGGAGATGGATCCTCTCCAGTACCACCAATTGCTTTATCTTCATCTAAAACAAATTTATATCTACCAGCTCTAACATTAATTTTAAATCTACTTATTTTTTGTATTTTTACTTTCATTTTATATTTTGAAATATCCGGGTTTTTCTTTAATTCTTCAATCATTCTTTCAAACAATTTAAATACCATTTATTTTTAATTTTCAAATTTTTGGGATACTAAATGATAAAGATTGCATTATACATGTTTAAGTTATTAAATAATTTTGAATTCGATAAATAATTTCGAATTCAATACATAAAATTAAGATATTTATAAAATGTTTAAAAAAATGAAAAGCTTAATTTTTTTTTATTAATCTAAAACCTCTCAGAATAATTAATTAAGATTTTCTTTAATCCATTTAATGATCTGGGCTGTAATTAAAGTTTCTTGACCAAAATAATGATGTCCACCTTTTTCAAATATTACATAATGATCCTCTGGCAGATTTAATAATTCTACATTCTTCTCAAATTCTGAGATATGGATAATCGGATCATTTTTACAATGACTTAAAAAAATTTTCTTACCAGGATATAAAGGCTTCACCAAATAATTTCTAGGGCTGACAAATTCTGTCTGTTCTTCTGTTGGATTAAAATTCAACTTAAGAAAAAATCTGAAAATAAATTTATTAAATAAACTCATATTGATTAATGCGGATTTAGCATCATTTGGGGCACAATTTGCAATAACTACCCTAATTCTTGGATCTTCATAACCTGCAGTTAAAGCTACCAGACCACCTAAACTAAAACCAACAAGTCCTATCCTAAAATTGTCCAAATCCTCTCTCTTTTCCACAAAACTCACTACATCCTTTAAATCTTTAATGATATCCGGAATAATATTTGGATCTTTTATGTTTCCCGGGTTTATACCATGCCCATAATGATCATAGGCCACTACTGCATATCCTGCCATTGCTAGTGGTATATTTATCCAGTCCAAATTCTCGTGCTTTGAAAACCATCCATGCGCTACTATTATTGTAGGAGCTGGCGTTTGTAAATTATGGAGCTTGTAAATCTCACCTTTTAAAAACGAATTTCTCCTGGGTACTGGTATCTGCACTTCCTCTCGTTCTATCATATAGGGAAAATCAATTTTCGTCCATCTTCTATAATATATCTTTATTAAAAATATTGTAATTATTACTGCAGCTACTATCGAAAGGACATAAATGCCCCAAAGAATTTGAACCGCTTGCATCATTATTACACCGCTATTTTCATATCAAAATTTTGATTAGAGATATTCTTTTCGTTTTATTATTCTAATAATACATATATTGTTTTTTCTATAAAATTATTCCAAAACTTTTTCTTTTCTAATTCATTAAAATCTTAACTGATAATTAATATCAAATTTTTTCCTATAGATTTTATAGAACTTAGTTAAAAATAAATTCAAAAAATTTACTATGTTTTTAACATTTAACCTAACCTTGTATATATAGCTTATTGCTCATCTATTATTAAAATTATATAAAAATTCTATTTAATTTATTAATTTCAAATGAAACTAATTTATCATTAAAGGAGTTTAATTTATTTTGGTATTTTTATAAATGAATTGTTTTGTAATTAATAATAAGGTTAGATGAATCGGTATTAAAAGAGAGTTTCATAGGTAGATTATATGAATAGAGGGGAAAAATAACTTTAAAATTTATACAATTAAGATTTGGTTTTTTTATCATTATAATTTATTAATTAAACTTATCATTTTTATTGGTATTATATTTTTAGTTTATTTTTTATAATATCTGTAAATTTTGTTTAATTTAAAAGCTTTTTCATATTTCTTCCAGCTATATAAAAATATTTTCTGAGTTTTTAAATAAAACTGTTTTAAACTACTCTTAAATTTATCAATAAACCAAAATAAATTCGCTCATTATATTTACTAGTATTGATAAAAATTCGATGTATTTTTTTTAAAAAGAATTTACTGTAAATAATTTCAAAATTTAAAAAATTTAACAAAAATAAATGAGATTACAAAAATGTTTATTATATCAATTAGAATTATAGTAGATTCCATAGAAATAGATAAAATAAGAATAATATATTTGACTATAATAATAATATAAAAGTCTACTTGAGAAAAAGAGGTAAAAAACGAAAAAATTAGGAAAAATAAAAAAAGAAATAAGGGCATCTTTCAATTCAGTCAGAATTATAAAGTTTGTCAATAAAAAAGTGAAAAAAAGAAAAACTTGTATGATCTTGGCAACAATTTCAAGATTATTTATTAATAGCAGACATTCTAATTTTAGAATAAACTATTTTTATAAAAAAAAGAGTACCATTAGAGTATTTAACGAAACATCAGATAGCTTAAAAAGAATATACAAAAAATTATATATGATTAAAATAAAGAAATTAAATATGACAAATAAAAAATAAAATACCTTTTTATATTTTATTCAAATAACTTGATCTTTAGTTCTATCTATTTTATTACATTAATAAAGCATATAACAATAGATCTAATACATACGTAGCAGGGTAAATTATTTGTTCAATTTGGTAATATTTAAATAAAATATTGATACTATGCAAGAAGACAATTATTAAGAGCAAAAAGATTAAATAGCTATCTTTTGAAAAGAAGAGTTCAAATAATTTGGATAAGTTTTTTGTACAAATTGTATTCTATTCGGATAATCTTAAATATAACTTTCTTTATAATTCATATTGTTTTTTTTACATTATATCCCAATTTCTTTACGATCTATATAATTATAATTAGGGTGATATTTTAGTGACCGAATTAATATCATTAGAAGATCTTTTAATGGAAAAACCGGAATTAACAGAAAAACCTTTTATTATAAAAATGGAGGGCTCTGAGTTAGTATCGCCGATATCTGAGGTGGATTGTATACATTATGAAGTTTCTTTTTTACTAATAAAGGAAGGAGTAGAAGTTGGTTATGTAGATGGAGAGGTAAGCGAAGATCCAATAATAGTTAAATATAATGATAAATATCACATCGAATTAGGAATAAATAGAATCAGAACATACATTTCTCCTTATAACCGTAATGAATATACGAGGGAATCTGATATTGATTATATTCAAGAAATGTTTGATAACTATGATATAGATAAATTGGTTGAACTGGAATATTTATTATTAAAAAATCAAGAATACCATGCTTTAATTAAGGAGCGAGTTTATAGATTACCCCCCGAAAACGATACAGAAAAACCTAACATTAATTCAATTTTATTATTGTGGATATCCGATAAGCCATTTGTTCCTTCGCCACAAGTCGATCTGACACCTTATTATAAAGGTTGGACTTATTAGGTTCTATTTCTGTGAATTCAATTTTTTTTTAAAAGGACGTGAATAACCTCTCATTTTTTATATATTTTTATAAACAACTTTGGTTTAAATATAAACAATAATATCAGTAAACATGGCTATGGCTTCACAACTTAATAAAGGATGTAAAATGAAAAAGACAAAAAAAATCAGTAATCAAATGGAAATAGTTAAATTCATAATAAAAAAGGATAATAAAAAAGATGAACCAATTGAAAGAGTTATAATAACAAAAGAACCAATTAATTCAAATGTATACGCAAATATTAACGGCGATAAAATACAATTAATGGTTGAAACAGTAAGTGGAATGAAAAGATATATTTCTAATATAGATCCGATACAGTTTAAGCAGTTACAAGAATTAGGTGAAGATGCGAGCCCAAGACGTATAAAAGAAATATTACCAAACATTTCTAATGATGATGCAATTCTAATTTCTACTTCTATTATTCAAGGGCTTTCAAGAGATGATAAAATATTTAAAATAAATTAGATCAAAATTATTTCTTAAGGAATTAATTAAGAAATTAATTAAATTGTTAAAAAAATTATTCAATTTCATCAATTTTTTAGGAATGTTTAAATTTTAGATTCATATAAAATAAACGCATAACAAATTTTTAGGAAAAATTCATTTCCAATAGAAATCTTTTTTATCACAAATTTAAATGCGTGAAAAAAAGAATATAAATAATATTTAATTTCGATTTTTTTGATATGAAGGTTATTTTTAATTTCCACTGCTATAGTATTGGAAATTAAAATTCCAATCTCC
>CAZYEE010000151.1:0-9519 GCA_964646355.1 uncultured archaeon
ATCAACTATCAAGGTGGAGGTCTTTAATTCTGCTCCTGCATTTACTGCATATTGTGATAACCAATGATCAAATTGAGAACGATAGACCATAACTACCATAAATTCTCGTGCTTCTTTATAATCATAGAGGGCTGTTGGTGTCCATGTAAACTCACATAATACTTCCCCATTATGATCACATAAATGCGCTGTACTCTTTCTTGATATTCGCTGACTGGGCAAATCCATTTCTTTCATTATATCTCTAAAATCTCTCCAGATCTTTGGGACTAATCCGACACCAGAAGCATTTTTTTCTCCGCATTTTCTTCCTCGCTCAAATATTATTGTCTTAAGTCCTTTTTCCGCTGCTGTCATACCTGCAATAATGCCACCAGGTCCACCACCTACTACTAAAACATCATATTTTTCCATTATTTAATACACCACTAAATTTTGAATTAGAATTTCCATTGTTAAAATTGTTTTTTAAAATTTATTAAAACTAATCTTTTGTTTTTTTTAAGAATTTATCTATCAATATTTAATGTCCATAAAATATGATGAAATATGAAAAAAATCCCTAAATTTTTGATTAAATCATTCTCTTTTAATAATGCTTATCTGAATTGGAATAAATATCTTTATTTGATTTAAAATGAGATTATTTAAAATATCAAGTCTTCTTTAATTTTATGTTTTTATTTATTAAACTTTTATATTAAATTTATAAATATATTTTCAACCATAAATAATTCAAATTCATTAAAAGTTTTGAGATTATAATCTAAATAATAAAAACATTCTCCATTTCTTATTTTACATATAAAATTTAATCAATCAATATATGTTTAAATAATTTTGTCTTAAAATTCTAATAAAGTATAATCTGACGATTTCATATTAGTTAATTATTAAAAAATGATCAATTTTAGAATACAAATTTTCTAATCGCAATTAAAAAGGTCGGTTCTAAAAATGAGTTCTTATGAAAGATTGGAAAAATCTTATAAAAATGCTTTAAAATTAAAAATTCTGAATATGAACGATATTGTAGGACAAAAAAATAAAATTATTGATGAATTAGAAAAAAATTCGGTATTTAATCCAATTATATGGATAAAATATGACCCGGAAATTAATTATAATAAATTTCTAAATGAATTAAAATCAATTCTCAATCCAATAATAATAATTCCCGTCATATTCATCGAATTAAATTATAAGAATCTTATAGAGTTTAGCGACTGGATTTCTAAATTCAAATTTTTTGATTACTTAAGGATAATTCCTGTATTAATTATTGATGACCAATTTAAAATTAATGACCTTTTTGAAATTAATGACCTTTTTAATAAACTTGATGAATTGAAACTTTTTAATATTGGTTTTAAATTTTCTGAGGACTCTGAAATAAACGAAATTTATTTGTTTCTTGATTCTCTTAAGAAAAATAATATTAATGAGGGAATTTTTGTATTTATTCCACTTAAGATACGGTCTATTTTAAAACATGATAAAATTAAAAATGGCTATAATTTTCCGATCTGCTATATTCCGTGAGGTTAATTAAAAATGATTTCGTTAGTAAATGTACCGAGCAAATATCCTTTTATAAATATCACTACTCCCCCCGTAGGACTGGGGTATATATGCAGCTATCTCCAATCAAAAAATATAGATGCTGAAATATACGATCTGGGAATTTTTCCCATCTCAATTGCAAAAGCTGTAGACTTGATTTTACAACAAAAGCCGGAAATAGTCGGTTTTACCTGTTATTCTCAAAATTATTTTATTATTCGAAAATTCTGTGAACTTATTAAGAAGAAATCTCCCGATACTCTTACTGTTATTGGTGGACCAGCTCCTTCTTTTGCTTATGATGATATATTAAATGATACCAAATTTATTGATATATGTGTTAGAGGAGAAGGTGAAAAATCTCTCTATGAAATTTATAAAGCATTAAATGGGTCATTTGAAAATTTTCATAATATCAAAGGAATAGTGTTTATGGATAATGATGAAATAGTGATAACTCCGAAAAGACCATTAATTGCCAATTTGGACGAAGTTCCTTCCCCATATTTAAGTAATGTATTCGATATTAAATATTATAATCACGCCAGTATTTCTACCAGCAGAGGATGCCCCATGAAATGTATTTATTGCGTTTGCGGTGCTATGTTTGGCTCCGTTCGATTCCATTCTCCTCAAAGAGTTCTAGATGAAATTGATTTTCTATATGAATCAAATCAAAAATTACAATGGTCTAAATATAATTTCTTATTTGATTTTACCGATGATACTTTCACTTTTTCCAAAAAACATGTTAATGCCATTTTAGACGGCTTGGAGGAGAGAAATTATGATATATCTTGGGCAGCCGCCACCAGAATTACCGATATTGATGAAGATTTACTATTAAGGATGAAGAATCTTGGTTTAAAACTGATCAACTTTGGGCTCGAAAGTGCAGATCCTTATATCCTAAAAGTTTTACAAAAAGTCAAATCAAATGAAAATAATTTAGAACAGGAAAAACTATTTTTGAAAAAATTTAACGAAATTACCTCGTTTTGTCAAAAAATTGGGATCGAAGTATTTATTAGCTATATAATTGGGAATCCATTCGAATCTAAACAAATGGCAAAAAAGACCATCGACTTCTGTAAAAAATTGGAGAAACAATATGGTGCAAAATATATCCCTAATTTTCTAAATCCTTTTAAAGGGACTAATATTTATGAAAATTCTGAAAAATATAATATGATTATTGAAAAAGATCCAGAATTTCTACTTCCTTATTTTATAAAAAAATATTCCGATATTTCCGTAGATGAATTGATAAATATTTTCCCTTATGACCATAAATTCTTTATTTATGATGAGATATATAACAGAAGCTTAATGATTTTTAAGAAAGTTAACCCTAAGACTCTTTACTCTTCAAAACTGGAGTATAAGAAATTTTTAAATAAAAAATTATTAGAACGAAACTAAATACTCTTTAAAATCTCTATTATTACAGCCCTTTCTAAAAATAATTTAAAAATGAAATAAGTTCTTAAAAAAATTCAATCATTCTATAACAATAACCTTTAAATTTTATTGTAAACTAAAATAATACATCACTTTTTTAAGGTCTGAATAATTAATATAAAAATCCAAATTAGTAATATATATGAAATCACTTATAATTTTGCTTTAATATCCTATACCAAATCTTGGTTTACTTATTTGTATTATGGCGGTGAATTTTATAGAAAATATTGATAACCTTTATTGTGATTTTTCTTCGTGCTCAAATATCCTAACCATTCCTATTAAAATGGCTTTTTCTAAGAATTATCTTGTCATTGTGAGCAGGTGCCCAAATTGTCATAAGGCTTACAAAAGTATATTCAATATTAACGATGTTGAGTTGTATTCTACTTTATTTAAAGTGTTTTTTCAATGCGATATATGTGGAGCTGATAATTCCAGTAATTGGAAATTTATGGATAAATTTAATGTTAATAATCTGGATTTTAAGAGCATCATTAAGATTTCATTCAGGTGTAATAATTGTAATCGAATTAGAGCCAAATCATTTCCTTTTTCAATATTTGAGCAATATCTAAAATTCATAAACTATGATTATAGCTTGGACTATGAAATAAGCACTCTTTTCGGGTTCAATATAGACGGTATTAAAATTTCTATCCTCCGAAAAAATCTATTCGAAAGTCCTGATTTAAAATTGGACCTATCAAAACTGGACCTCTCCGCTGTCTCAGTTAAAAATTTAAATTTCACTAAATTTATGAAGGATCTTAATAAACTAGTCCTCAACGGTTATTTTGGGCCCAGTATTATCGAAGACCAGATTCTTAGCTTAAAATCTTACACTTGCGATTGTGGAACTGAGTATTCCCCTTTATCAATAAGTTCATTCTGTGAAAAATGTGGCAAGCCTCTATGGAATGGTGAAGCACTTGTTCCAAATAACCCTAATCCGACTTTCTCTAAAAAAATTCTGCGAGACGGCTTCAATATGATTTCCGATATTGGAAGTGCAATTAACTGGATACTTTTGAAATTAGAAAAAGACGGAATAGTTGATCTTTTAGATTTCAACAGTCCACTTAAATTAAATCCAAATGATATAATTGACGAAATTAATGATCTAATCAAAAAGAACAACTTTATTCCAGTATATTTATCACCAAATAGATACTTTATTAAGAAATTATATTCTCAAAACTGTCCCAGTTGTGGCTCAATTCAATCAATTCATTTCAAATTTTGTGAAGAATGTGGAACTTCACTAGTTTAATTAAATACATTATTCCAAATGTTTATACCTTGTTCATAATTTGAAAAAAAAGTCCCATAATTTTTATTTTAATTTGTCGCAATAGGAGATGGTTAATATTTCCGTTCAAGAGAAATACCCCACCTTAAAAAATCGTAAATGGATTGTGTATATCTCCAATAAGTTTGTATCCCAAAACTTTGGAACACAACCAAGTGCAGCAAGATTTATAGTCAAAGCTGATTCGGATGATTATTTTTTGTATGATTATCTCACAGCAGATCCAAATACTAAAAAATCAGAAATACTTTCAAAGAAGAATATCGCTAAACAATTTGAAACATTAGTAAAGAATAAAGCGACTTATAGCTTCAAATATCATAATAATGATAGTATAACTTTTGATTCTAAATCAGGTTCTATACCTAACGTGAATCCAAATAGATCCATCACTTCATATTATCAAGGAAAAGTCTATGAACATTATCCTCGTTTTGCTCTGCCAATTGAAGACGAATATTTAAAAAAATATGGAGTCGACTCTTTATTTCAACTTTTCTCAAAATGGTATACTTTAATTTCTAGAATACCTATTTTCCCGTTTCTGGTTTATGTAATTAGAAAAGCACTTAATAATAACAATCATTGGACCAATTCAATGAAAAAAGAGGTTCAACCTAAACTAAAAGTTGAAAAAACCAATCTTAATGAAAGTGAAAGTGTTAAACTTATATCGTTATTAGAACAATTACCCTCTCAATTTAGACTTTTAGATTTCTATAAAGGATGTAAAGGAAGAGGACTAGATCCTTATACTCTTCACAATAATCTATTATTAAACACCCACTTAAGCGGTATGGGATATGCCACCATTTCTTATATGATAGAAAAAATCGAATCAGAGAAAGATGGTTATACACTTGAATTAAAAGAAGAATGTTCATTAAGAGAGGGTACTTTTAATAAAAAATCAGATCTAAATTTAAAAAACATAAAAATCCTCAACTTTGAATATAATTGTAATATCGATTTATCACATCTACTTACATATATGAAGAAAAAATATTGTTATCTAAAATATAGTGCAACTTATTCTCCTACTTCAAGTGATTACTTTTGTATGGTCTGTTATCGAACTTTTAATAAATATAGGGACACTAATGAAATGGGCATAATGCCCGTCTGCCATGTAAACCAAATTCTTGACAATGCTCATATATCTAAAAACATTATCAAAAAAGAAACTGTTGAAGATTTATATACCACCGAATTTACTACTAAAATTTCTATTAAAGCTTCTGGTACTGTTGCTGTATTTAAAATTCCAATTATTCTTAATGCATCTGTTCATATCGAGGAAAAATTTGAGGATGTTTCAGTTCATAAAAATCAAAAAGTAAAGAAATCACCCGATGTTTCTGAAATAAATTCGATAATAGAAATATTAAAATTTTTAGGCGGTCTTGACGCTGTTTTCAATCCATCAGAAATTGAAATCTCTCCTATTGACTCCAAGACTGCTAAATTAATTATAGAATGTTCCGAAGATGATGAAAAAACTGTTAAGAAGTTTTCAATCAAATTACCCAAGGGTTTAAACATTGAATTACCTGAAACGATCACATTTAAAGGTAAAGTTGAACTGGATGTGCCTATCTCGTGTGATGAATCTTGTGCTGAAACTGAACATTCTGTCCCATTGACCTTGGTGCTTGATGATGATACAACTGCAGACACTTCGATTCTTGTTAAAATAAAACCTAAATTTATTCTTTCATCCGATTTTAATTGCGATCCTAAAAGAGTCAAAGGATTCGATACTGTTAATATGACAGTTTCCGTGAAAAATGATGGATATATGGAAAAACCTGCAACCCTTACATTAGAGCTCTTTGATTCAAATAATAACTCTATATTCAAAGATTCAAAAAATTTCAACACTGAAAAATTCGTTTCTCTCCAATTCTCATTTCCTTTAGGTGATGTCCCTAATGATACTTTTAAACCTGGTCCAACTGTCGCTCAAGTTTCTATTACCGTAAATGGAGAATTGGTCCACACTCAGAAATTCGATGCTTTCGACCTCATGAAAAAAATTGACCTATCAATTTCTGGTGCTTCTGCTTTACCCTCCGGTAATCGAATTGCTGATATACCTACTACATTAAAATGTAATGTCTTAAATAAAGGATATAGTAATGTTGAAGTAAATGTTTTCTTCACTCTTAAGGATTCTAGCAACGAGATATTCATGTCAAATTCTGAAAATCCTTTAAAATTAAATATTCCATCCGAAGGTTCTAAAACGGCTGAACTCATGCTCTCCTCCCTTACTCCTAAAGAGCCACTCGTTAACAAACAACCAGCCGTAGGTGATGTATCACTCTCTATAAAAGCAGTTACTATCGATCCAAAACCTGATTCTACTAGCATTGGTACAGCTGAAACTGAATTAAAGCCATTTAAAATAAAGCCCGATTTTGATCTTAATATTATTAATGTTATTCCTTCCTTCTCATCGGCAATAGCCGGCTCAACAGTCTCTATCTCAGTCGAACTTTTTAATAATGGGGGCCCAATTAAGCCCAATATAGAAATCAAGCTCAAAATTAATGGCTCAGGTTTGAAACCTCTACTCTCTTCCGATAGCTACGTCTTGCAATCTCTCTCTATCAAAACTTATGATTTTGAATTTGAAATTCCCGAAGATTTGCATGGCTCTCTCTCAATTGAAGTAATCGCTTCCGATCAAGATAATGAGTCCAATAAAATTAGTAAAAATTTTCCCTCAATTATCAATATTATAAACAAATCAAATCTTGACCGGATTTGCAATATTTGTGGGTTAAAAATTTCTTCTAGTACACTATACTGTCCTAACTGCAGGGCTGAACAAAAATCTACTGAGGTCATCATCTGTTCCAAATGCTCTAATGTAATGCCATTCAGGTCCGTTAAATGTCCTCATTGTAATTATTATAATCGATCTAGATTTGACCACGATCTGACTAAATGTCCAAAATGTGCATCTATTGGACTGTCGGGTAAATTCTGCACTGTTTGCGGGACCAAACTTCCAGAGCCCCGACCTCTTGATGAGGTCATTGAAGCTTATGCAAAAGGTTTCTCCATCGTTAAAGACTTGAAAAATGCAATAAAATTCAATGTACCACTTCTTTCTACAAATCCCAATGCCAGAGTCGGTCTTCTTAAGTCTTTAATAAATAAAATGGGTGAAAAAGCTTCTAAAAGAATCGGTGACCTTGATTCATCAAATCCACCCTCTTTTAAAAAATTTGCCGATATCGTTAACGATCTTCTTGAACTTGATATCCGCCAAGATTTGCTCTCTGATGATTTGAAACAGCAATATTCTAAAATAGAATTGCTAAAAAAACAAATTTTCAATAAAAAATTGGAACTTTCACGTGCACTCGTCCAGCGCGATAAGGTTTTCAATGAACTTAAAGATAGCCTTATTGATGTGTCTGTAGATTCTCTTAAGAAAATCCCTCTTATTGAGATTGTTAAATTCCTCTATGATTGCAAAGACAAGCCCGCCGAGGAAGCTATCGCTGATCTTATTAAAAATAAATTATTCGACCTCGCCTTATCAGCAGGTCTTGGGCCCCATAAGGTCGCATATGACGCAATCTCCGCGCTCCTTAATAAAGCTAAACTTTTAAAATCCACTTCTGAATATATTGAGTCCAATCAAGAAATTAAAAAACTTGAATCCGAAATCTCTGAACTTGAGGAGGAATTGGTAAATATCCAATAAAATTATTTTATACTCGTTTTGATAAAAAATTTAAGTTTTTTACAATGTTTTAAAATTATTCTTCTTTTTGACCTTTTTTCTTCAACTTTATTATCTGTCGACACCCCTTCTTACTAAAATCCACCTCTATCTCTACTTCTACTACCTCTAATATCCGTTTCAATGTTGGTATACAGCTATGTTTACAATAATCCTCCGGTGAAAAGACATCTTTTACTCCATTATTCCTCAATCCTATATTCCATACTCTTTTTGCTGTACATTTCTCAATCTCAATTTCTGTAACCCCATCCTTATGTTCCAATCTCTTTATACACTTTAAATCAACTATATGCTGCATATTTATATAATATGCATTTATTATCATTTTCATTAATATCTTTCTTGATATCGTTTTCAAGATCACCGCTGCCATTTTCTCCATACCACCCATATTTTTCTTATATGTAAACTCTACTGTCGCCTTAAACCCGTCCAATACTGCATCCTCACCCAACCTCTCCCTTATAAATTTTAAATACCGTACATTTCCATTAAATAACTCTTCTAGCGTTTGTTGGTGTTTTTTTTTGTCTTTCCATACGTTCATATTTTTCTGAACATTCCAATCCAACTCTTCTTCACTCTCTATCATATTTACACCAATTTTCTTAATATTCTATTTGTTTTATGTTGATTCTTATATTTAAGTTTATTTTTAATTATTATCTTTCATAATATCTTTCATAATATCTTTCATAATATCTTTCATAACACGCTAATGTGACTTTCAATAATAAATTTATCCATTATGCTAAAGATTTCTAATTAAAATATTTGTAAGCGAATATTTCTCTTTTCTATAATATCTATATGATAGATTTTTAAGTTGTCGCTCCCTAAATCTCTTTGTAGAAATCTTTAGATAACTTTTCTCAAGTTTTGGCAATATTGTAAATATTCTATCTTTTGAATAGTATATAATTATTTGGCAATATTCTCCTTCTTTCGTTTTTGTCAAATTTCCAACTTGAGAATTTCCTGAGCACTTTCTAAAATGTCCTGATTTTAATGAACATAATTGTTCCAGCTCTAAAATACTTCTTAGTAGCCTCTTATGATCACAATAGTAATATAGTCCAGATTTATGCATTTTATACAATCTATACCACTCTATTAAGGTTGCTAATAAATCTAACTTATATGTTATCCATTTATACTTCAATTTTTTAGAATTAAATTTACCTATTTTCTTTTTATTTATCTGTTTTATATTTTCAGTCAATTGATCTGCTCTTTTTTTAACTTCATTAGAATTTTTATCTTGACCCGATTGAATAGCTCTGATCTCATTAAAGAGAAAAATCGAAAAAAAAGTATAAACATTTAACAAATTTCTGTCAAAACTAATTTTCAATAGAAATCTTTTTTTCTCTTGCTACTTTAAATTGGTGATGGGCCGCCAAAAAAATCACGAAAA
>CAZYEE010000152.1:0-9505 GCA_964646355.1 uncultured archaeon
TTAATTAACTAAAAAATCTCTCAATCTCTATTTTTTTATTAATTAAAAATTCTAACTTTCTTTTTAAATTATTTTTAAAAATAATTAAACGGGATTCTGAAAGATTCCATAACTAGGAGGAAGTGCAAATAATAATTGATCAAATTACTAATTTATCAAGTAATATGCATTAATTAAATACAATAATGATTGGGTTATGAAATAATTTAAATTAATAGAAATGTAATAAAAAATTATGAGTATGGATGTTTCTAAAGATCCGAGGATATTAATGGCGGAATATGCGGTATATAGACTAAAGGAACTAACTATAAATAAGAAGTATAAATTACCAGCTAGCAAGGAAAAAACAATGGAGGCGATTGAGAAAGTTAGGTCGGTTATAAAAAATATAAAATATAGTTATATAGCACCTAAAGAATTGGTAGAAAATAAAGCAGTCAAGGAATTAGAATTAATGGCGGATCAATTCCTAGAAGCGATAGCTAGGGCGGATAAAAATATAGATAAACACGATATTATTTATTCCGAGTTAAGGTTTATTTTTAGGATATTGAAGAAACTAAAAGATAGATTAAAATTAGGAAACGATGCTTCATTGGACAAAGCGGTCGATATAGTTGCAGCAAAAGTATTAACAGTGAACAAAATACCAAAAAAAGAAAATTTATTTATCTGTAGAGTAGGAGAAGGTGAAAGAATATTAAATGTGATTACCAATTTAAAGGATATAAAAAAAGATATAGTCGTTCCCATTGCAATACTTCCACCAAGAGCATTTGGTGAGGTAATAAGTGAGGCAATGTTCTGTGGAAGTGAAGATCTACCTGATATGCATGATAAAGTAGGAGAGAGGGTGTTATCAATTCCTGAGAAATCATTAAAAGAAGTTGGACATTTTGTTATGGAAGCATTAAAATCAATTAAATAAAATAAAAGAATTGAATGAATAAGTTAATTTAACAAAAGAAATATATAATATACAAAATATTCAGAAAAATTGATTTGAAATAGAAATAATATCAAATTGATTAAAATGGAATTAAATATAAAAAGGAATTAATATTAATTTAATATTAAATATTTTTATGAACAGGCGGCATTTCGTATTTCATTCATCTTTTTTCTTAATGTAACATCTGAGATATAGGAGATTTGTGCAATTCTATTTTGATTTATTTTATATTGTTTGTATTTTTTCATAACTATGTACAGAGCGGCGGCAGCATAACTTTTTGGATCTCCATTAATATTCATACCATGTCCTCTGGCTTTTTTAAATAAATTAATAGCTTCCATTTGATAATGTGAAGGTATGTTTAATTCATCTCCAAATCTTGATATAAATGGTAGAACTTCTTGAGGGTTTAACTTGATACCGAGTTCTCTAACAATCAATCTATAGTTTTTTGCAACTTTTTTCTCTTCTAATTGGGCTGCTATGGCCACTTCTTCTAAAGTTCTGGGGAGATTAAGTTTTCTAATAGCAATATAAATACAAGCTGCAACTATTTGATTAATAGACCTGCCTGTTGTTAGTTTTTTCAATAATACCTTTTTATAAATATTATGAGCTTCATGTACTGCTTGTTTTGATAGTCTAAGATCTGCACTAATTCTACCAAATATTGGATTTGCTACCAATATATTCCGTTCATAAGAATTGGTAATAGATTTCTGAATTTTAGCCAATTTTGCGTATTTCTGCCTTGCTTTGGCACCTAATGGACTTCCATAAATATCTACATTTGGATTTGAAATCAAGGTCCTATATCCAGTATCATTATAATAGGGCTCATTAATTTTCTTGTTTTTTATATCTTCAGCGGAGAATGTCCTGGCACCACTCATTGAATATGTCGGTCCCTTGACAATCCCACAATTACTGCAAACATATATCCCCCTATCTATTATTATATTTGGATTCTCACAACAATTATCATCATCATCTATACTTGACAAATTTACTTTTTGGTCTTCCTTGAGACTTAAATTAAAGTCCGAACTATTTGAACCAAAACTATTTTTCATCAAGTTATTAATACTCCAAATTTTTTTTAATTAAATTAATCTAACTTGATTTTTTAATATTCAAATTATATATCATTGAAATTCGCAAATATTTGTATTGAAGGGCAATATATAAATCTTTTGAAAACCTCGCAAGTCGTTATTGGAATATTGAGAGTTTCACAATCTACCCAATCCCACAAACATCCCAAAAATCAGAACCTTTGCGAGTCTCACAATCCAACAAAATTACTACATTTAAGAATTTGTTTTTTATTAACAAAATTTAATTAATTAATATATTAAGATAGCTTGGCATTATAATAATAGACAGTTTTATATTTTAAACCAAATCTCAAAATTTTATTGTATATGTGATATTTCTTATTGGTCAGGAAAGTTTTTTTAGAAATTAAAAAATAAATTTATTCTTAAAACCTTTTAATTTGCATTTATAAGAAGTTAAGCTTAATTTCTAAAAATAATTTAATTTTATAAAAATTAAAAATGAACTTTAGATTTAACTTTTTTATAAATTTATATAAGGTTTTTTATCGAGAAACTTTTATTAAAAAATTGAATGTTTTTACATTGATATTTCATAACAACTCAATTTTTACACTAATATTTTTATTAGTTAGATGGAGTATTTTTCTAAAATAATCATTTCAATACAATGTTTCTGTCAATTTTATTAATTTAATTGAATGACCTTATACGCATAAATTTTTAAATGATGGATCATTACTCAAATTAATAACGATTTGCTCGTAGATTTTCATAAGTAATCCTTATTATAATTAATCGGAGCATAATATTATGGAGTTCAATGTAGATGAATTAGAAAAAATAGCGGAAAATCACCGGCAGACGGAGGATTACTTGGAATGTGCTCGTACATTGTCTTTGATTGCTGATTTTTTTGAAAAAATAAATGATGAAAACAAATCGAATTTTTATTATAAACAAATTTTAGAATGTTTTATAAAATCAGCAGAAATGGAGAGAAATGATTTTTTTGAAGCTGCTGAGAGATGGTGTAGTGCTGCAAGTTTAGCAAAGACGATAAATACTAGTATGTATTTAATTTGTGTTAACAAGCTGGTCAATTTATTAGAGACAGCTGCGCAAAATGCGATCAAGAAGGAAAAATATTTAGAAGCAGGGGAGTATTATCTACAAGCTGGAAAATTTATTAAGGATGATCTATTTGAGGCGGAGTATCAAGAGCTCTATAAGAAAGCGATCAAATGTTATATAAAGGTTATAGATGCAGGGCTTCAAAATTTCAATACTGATGAGAAAATAAAATTTTACCTGCGGATTGCAACGCTTTATGGGGAATTAAATGAGTATGATGATTCGATTAAATTTCTGGATAAAGCGCTGAAACTGCTTGAAGTAAGCAATTCCCCGAAATATTATGGACTTATTGGCAGAATTTATTATTATAAAGCTAATTGTCTGAAAAATCTTTCATCAACGAGCTCTATTCATAATGATTTATTAAAAAAAGCTATAAATTATCTTCGTATGGAAGCAGAATTTAATTTAAAAATCAATAAATATTTGAAGGCAGCTGAAAGTTTAAGTTTGGCTAATTGGATATGCGAAAAAATGCATAACATCAATATTAATTCTAATGATCTTATCGAAAAAGAAGCGCTGTGCTATTTAAATCACGCTGATCTTTTAAGAAACACAGGTAATGTGATTGAGGCGGCTAAGTTTGAACGGGATGCTGCTTATTGTTATTATAAATTAAATATACAGGACAAAGCTGTTGAATTATTGTTAAAATCCGCGGAATATTTAAAAAAAGAGAAAGAATATATTATTTCAGCTGAATATTACCGTGATGTCAGTTTAATATTCAAAAATTTAAATGATTACCTGAATTGTGGGAAATATGCATATATAAGCGGGTTATTAGCTAAAGATAGCGGATATGAATATAGAGCAGTTCAGAATTTTAAGATCGCATATTCATGCTTTAATAACACTGGTGAACATTATTCAATGGTTAAGTGTTCTAAAGAGTTAATTAATTGTCTCAATAATATTGCTAAATTGGAATATGAAGATGGCAATTATCATTTGAGTGGGACTTATTTTCTTGATGCTGCAATCTATTCACATGATGCAGATTGTAGAAAGGAAAATTTCGAGAAAGCATATAATTCATATAAAAATGCAATTGAGCTTGCTTTAAATGAGAATAACCCTTACATGGGAGCATATTCATTATGCTGTGCTGGATTAGTCCTTCTTATTTTAAATAAACGGGCTGTAATCACTCAACTCATAAATAAATATAATGACCTGTCAAAAGAGAAATATACTAAGTTGCTTGTACGGATTCTTGAATGCCATAAACATTCAGAAAATAAAAAAGCAATACTCCAAAAAGTTAAAGATGAATTTAATAAATTAATTTCAAGCTCGGAAGAAATTAAAAAATTAATCCGTTTTATCGAATAATAATAATTGATAGTATCAATACTCCCCCTTTTTTTATGTTCTTAAAATTAAATCTTATGATTTTAAAATCAGTTCTTAAATGGCTTTTATATTATTCCATAATTTATTTTTTTATTATGTAAAATTCTCAAATAAATTATTAGTGTTGGAATTATATATTAAATTTCCATAAAAATATTAGAAAATATAAATTAAATGTCAGAAAACCTTGAAAATAGAAAATTTATAGAAAATATTAGAAAATGTATATTAATAAAAAAAGATATTTTATTTACAATAGTAATTAACAATAATTTTTCATAAAAATGATAATAAACATATTTTAGAGAATTTATACAAAAATTTAATTTAGTTAGATGCATTTAAACGATTAAAAATAAAAATGAGGTTTGTTATAAAAATAAAAAGTGTTTAATAATTTATAATTATCCAACTGATAGATAATAGCAAATTTAATATAACTGGCCGTTTAATTTACATTGTAATTAACTTTATATTTAAATAAAGAAGGTATTTTGATAATGGAGTCGGATAAAAAAAAGTTCAAAAGGGCTAAAATGGATATCCTATATGGACTTAAATTATCTAGGTCTATAGAGGATATTATTATATTGATTAAGAGAAAATTAAAGGAATTAAATGTATAGGATATGAAAAGAAATGGTTTATGATAGAAAACGATGGGCAATAACTAGGAAACAGATGTATATAGAGGTAAAACGGACAACTAGTTTAGATGATCTTATTAGTGTATTAAAAAAGTGGTACAGTCAACTTACAGGTGAAAACTGGGAAAATGAATCTGTAAAATATGCTCCTCCTAAAGTTATTATTTATAATAAGCAAATAGTAGATAATTCAGACCAAAAACAAGATGCAATTAAAACCCCCGATAAAATTGAATCGAGTCCACCCAAATCAGATGTAGAGATAATAACATGTCCTCATTGCGGTGAAAAAATAGAATTTACACCTGATATTATATTTTGTCCCAAATGTGGAATGCCTATAGACTAATAACCATTTCATTTTTTTAAAATAAATTAATAAAAAAGTTTCTTTTTAATCATTTATAGGAAAAAATTTAGTTTTACTTTGATTAGGCTAATTTTTAGGAATGTTAAATAGTATTGAAAGCATTTATACATTAGCATTTATCCATATTAATAATATTCAGATATACTGTTAAGAATTCTTTTGATTCGCTGTCCTAAATCATTGTTTCCGATCTGTTTACAAATTTCAATTCCTTCTTTAAGTGTTTCTTCAGCTTTTTTAAAATCTTCAACTGTTAAAAGTGCAGAACCTAAATAATATAGAATATTTGCTTTTTCAGCAATAATTTCAGGGTCATGTGAACCTTTAGTCATTTGTAGAGCTTTTTTCAGGGTCTCAATAACTTCATTTGGGTCTCCAAATTTACTAGTAGCAATTGGCATATAAAACTGACGAATTTCTTCTGCGGAATAAACTCTATCTGGTAATTCAGTTTTTTCAATAGATTCACCTGCTTTGAATGCTTCTTTAGGATCAATTTTGGATAAATTTATCAGTTTTTCAATCAAATCTCTAGGATCCTTTTTTATTTCTTTTAGTTTATCATCCAATGCTTTAAGATTTTTCTGCATAAATTCATTAGATGCTTTATTAGCTATCAACAATCCTTTCTTTATGAATTTCTCTGCACTTGAAAAATTGTTGACATATATATTTATGATTGCGGAGTAATAATATACGAGCGTTCTGAATGCAGGATTACTCATCAATTCTTTTACATCAATAACCTTTTTTATTCTAAGAAGTGCTTCATCAAAATGTTTTGAGGTTATATCTGATTTTATTGCCTCAAAAAAATTGTATATTTTTTCTATTTTTAACGCCTCTTCTCTTATTTTCAATAAATTGTACTTTAATATTGTTAAATACTTTCAATTATTTATTTTTTGGGATAATGTAATTAATAATAGCTAATATGTTTAATTAATTGTATAAAGCTAGGGAAACATTATAATAAGAATAATTTTTGAATTTAGAGAAGAAATATGCTTCATTAAAATATATATAGTAAATTTTAAAGAGATAAATAAAAAATACTAATTTAGAAATAAATCGATAATGGACTAAATGATATAAATTTATTGAGGTTTGAATTTAATTATTTCACCTGGTAGTTCATGTGTGTGTTTGTTATTATCCACTACAATTTTTCCATTCACAATTACCTTATCAATACCTATAGGAAATGAAATTGGATTTTGATGTGTTGCAGTATCTTCTATTGTATTCGGGTCGAAAATTACTATATCAGCTTTATTACCTATTTTAATGATGCCCCGATCGTTAATTTTTAATTTTTTGGCAGGAAATCCCGTCATTTTATAAATCGCCTCCTCAAGGCTTAAGAGCTTCATATTTTTAACACATCTTCCTAGGATTCGTGGATAAGTTCCTAATACTCTTGGATGGGGTTTTCCTATTGCTGGAGCTAAGTTATCAGTTGAAAACATTAAGTATGGACATTTCATTAGTTTAATAATATCTTTTACTTTCATTAGAAACATTGAAATGATTATTGCACCTTCCTCCTCTCTTAATAAATTTAAAGTTGCATTATATATATCGACACCTGGATATAAGCTTTCAACAGTTTCTTTAAGTGTTTTTCCTTCATATTCATGCTTATATAGCATGGAGGTTATTATTACTCTTTTAGGTAGGATTTTCATGATTAATTTTAGCCACAGTGCTTTTGGTATTATCTTTAAGAACCATGGAATATCGACTAGCTCCCAAATTAGGTCTTTGAATTCATTTATTATTTGTTTTCGTTTCTCAGGGTTAGTTAGATTCTCTTTGAATACTTCTATACCTTCCTTAAACACCCATGGTGGCAATAATGCATTTAATACCGTATTAGCTGCGGTGTATGGATATATATCGCCATTAATGTCTAATCCACTTTCGTGGGCCTCAGTAAAAAGTTTGAGTATTTTATTTACGGTTCTACCCGTCAAGAATCCGCCAGCTACTTTGACATGCGATATTTGTACTGCAGCACCGCTTTCATTACCAATTTTTATGGCTTCTTGAATCGATTCAACAACGTGGCGTCCTTCATCTCTTATATGTGTTGAATATATACCATTAAATTTTCCTACTACTTTCACAAGTTCGATTAATTCTTCAGTAGGAGTAATGGAGCCTGGAGGATATATTAATCCGGTAGATAAACCAAAAGCACCATCTTCCATACCCTCATATACTAATTTTTTCATTTGGCTTAATTCATCATCGGTAGGATGTCTATCTTCGAGTCCCATTACATATAGTCTGACATTTCCTTGAGGTATTAAGAATCCAATATTTAATGAACATCCATTTTCCGAGACATAATTCATTAAATCTCTTATTTTATTAAATGGCTTTGTTTCTATCTTCCCTAACAAGAAAGAAATATAATTTTTGTAATACTGATTAACAAATTCATTCATAGGTGCAAGTCCAAGTCCACAATTTCCTACAATCTCGGTCGTAATACCCTGTTTTAAACTGAATTCCGCAAATTTATCGATTAAATAAGAGAAATCATAATGTGAATGGATATCTATAAAACCTGGACAAACTATTTTTTTATTCGCATCAATAATAATATCGGCTGATCCAGAATAACTTCCACCTACAATATCACTGATAATATCTTTATTTATTAATATATTCCCTAGAAATGCTTTATTTCCAGTACCATCAATAATTTTTCCGTTCTTAATGAGAATATCCGTCATTCTTAAGGCACTTCTTTTTATTCTTTTTCAAATTTATGATATATATTACCGACTTAGAATATATATAATAGTCAAAATCTAATATAAAAATGATAATATGATAACTTTCATAAATCATAAATCTATAAATGAATTTCAATCAAGAAATATAGTAAAAATGTTTTTACAATCAATATTTTTCATTATTTTTCTCCAAAAATAAATAAATTGTTTTTAAAAATATTTAACTTTTATATTTATAATAAAAAAAGATAATAATTTATTAAATAATTATTCAGAGGCTTTCATTTTTTTCAATTCTTTTTGTAGTAATGCTCTACGCATTATTTTGCCTACTGGAGTTTTTGGGATTGATTTTACAAATTCCACTTGTCGTGGCCATTTATATCCTGCCATATTTTCTTTAGCCCAATCTATTATTTCTTGTTCAGTAATTTTTCCTTCATATTCTGGTTTTAGTCTTATAAATGCTTTTATTATTTCACCAACTATCTCATCCGGATCCGGAACTCCGATTACAGCGCATTCCAAAACAGCTGGATGTTCCATTAATGTACTTTCGACTTCTACTGGTAAAATGCGATATCCCTTGTATTTTATCTGTTCTTTTGTACGACCGACTATATAAAAGAATCCTTTTTCATCCATATATGCAACATCACCAGTTCTAAGCCACAAATTACCATTTTCATCTTCTACTAGTGTATTTTTTGTAGCTTCGGGATTTCGCCAATATCCTTTCATTACTTGTGGTCCCCTTATTAACAATTCTCCCCGTTCACCAGGCTTTAATTCAGTAATAAAATCTGGTGGATTTACAATTTTTGCATCGGTATCAATAATGGGAAAACTAATGCTTTCAGGATTAATATCCTCCCAGCAAGCTGCAACTGTACACATGCAAGTTACTTCTGTAAGTCCATAAGCATTTACCACTTTAAGTCCAGTTCTGTTCTCCCAAACTTTAGCCACTTTCGGTGGTAAAGCCGCAGCACCTGATGCACTAAATTCAAGAGATGAAAGATCTCTCTTTTTGAAATCTGGATGATTAATTATAAAATTGTACATAGTTGGAATTCCAGAGAATGTACTAAGCCTATATCTCTCTATCATTTTTAATACTTCTCCAGCATCAAAGCTGGAATAAATTATTAAACTTATTACTCCCAAAACACATGAATTAAGGACAAAGAATCCCATTCCATGACAAAGAGGATTGCAAGTCAGTGATC
>CAZYEE010000153.1:0-9338 GCA_964646355.1 uncultured archaeon
CGAATTTTTCACCACTAGCATCTATAATTCGTTACCTTCTAGCGATAAACTTGTCGGCGATATTCAATTATTTCTAAAAAGCGGGCTTAAAAACCAAGAATTTGCTAAGTTTAATGAAATTATCCAGATAGTCGAAAATATAATGTCCCTTGTAATCAGGTTTAGTATTAAAATTGAAGAAACTCAAAAAAACATCTTAAATAGATTGAATATTCTTGAAAACAGGATCGGGTTCATTGAATCAACTAAAAGTCCCAACTCTATTATAAATACTACTCAGACCAAAACTGACTCTCTCATTCAAAATAACCTTACCTCAGAAATAACAGATACTCAAGAGTCCTTCAGTGATGACTTAAAGAACATTATTAAGAAAAAGTTAGCAGATTCCTCTTAATTTCAATCATAGAAACATTAATTACAATAATAACGATTTAACTTTCTACAATAATGATAATTTTAACTGATTTTCTTGTTTATTTAAATAAACCGTATTGTTTATTCAAATATTCATATTTGTATTTATTTCTTGATTTTTTTAAAATAGACACCCTATCCTAAATTCATTTTAAATTAAAATGTTTTATTTTCAATATACAATTATTAATAGTTGAAAACTATTCTTGATATTAGAACTCATCATTTATTGAAATTTCAAAACTTATTATATGTTATTAAAATTGCAAAATTTTGAATTCTAATATGAAATAATAATTTATTTATAAATTTATACTATAAAATAGGTGTTGTATCATTGTCTGAACCAGATTATTACGATATAGTAAGACAGAAATTAACCCTTGGGCCCCTAAGAGCCCCACCTCATCCTAAAATTTTTGAATTATTAAAAATTTTTTGGGATCAAGAGACTATTAAAGTCTTATCATATTTTCCACCAGTCGGTTCGGATATAAGTATAAAAGAACTGGCTGAAAAAACCGGAATGGATCGTAAAGTAATCAAAAAACTCCTAAACAATGCAGCAAAAAAACGAACTATTGCTAAATCAGGTAATAAATATTCTTTAGAACCCCTTGTGCCGGGTATTTTCGAGGCTTATTTTATTGTTAGAGCTGATACTCAAGAAAATCTTATAAAAGCAGCTGAAATCTATCGTTTTCTATTCAAAAACATTCTTTCACCACCCGTTTTTGATACCAATTTCACGCTTTTTAGACCATTACTACCAACCTCCGCTACTGAAAAAATTATTCAAGTTGATGCTACAATCCAACCTCAAGAACAAGTCATGCCCTATGAATTGGTGGAAGACCTTATTAATAAAAGAGAAAGCTTCGCCGTTATTCCTTGTCAATGCAGGCTTATAGGTGAACTATCCGGCGAGCCTTGTGAAATCGCCTCCAGTGATATGGGATGCTTGGTCACTGGACCTGCTGCCGAAATCATGGCGAATTTTGGATGGGCAAAACTGCTTACCAAGGAAGAGGCACTAGAATACCTTAAGGAAACTGAAAAAGCAGGACTTGTACATTGCGCTTCAAATTCTAGAGGCGGCGAACATCTCGCTTTCATATGCAACTGCTGTCCCTGCCACTGCGGCGCTCTTGGACCCACCAAACAATTCAAAATAAATGTAGTGACCCCAAGTAATTTCAGACCCCAAATTGATTATGATAAATGTAAAATTTGTAAGACTTGTGTAAAAAAATGTCCCATGGAAGCTATCACATACTCTGAATCAACTGAACCTCAAATTAATTTCAATCCAGACGTTTGTATCGGTTGCGGAATATGTGCATATAACTGCCCAACCGACGCAATCGCTCTTGTTAAAATATCTAATAAAATACCACCAAAAATTAATAAAATTGGTAATAAAATATTTGCTCAGATGCTTTCAGAACTTCTATCTTAACCATTTAAACGACCGCATATATTCTATCCCCTTCTTAGTCATTTATTTATTTATTTATTTATTTATTCCTATTTCACTATTTTTCCCTTTTATCCAATTTTTTTGCAAATAATAGACCCCTTACATCCCTTGCATCAGGCCATAATGTTCCATTGCTTACCCTTAATATTTTATAACCATGCTTTTTATAAAATGGGACCGCCTTATAATTCCTCTCACTTGTTTCTAAATGTATACCATTTACTCCGTGTTTTTTTACATGTTCCTCAAATCTCTTCATTAACCTGGAACCTATCCCTTTTCTTTGATACTTTTCTAAAATATCAATATGTAAATGCGCCGGATACTCTTCCGAAATTCTATCCTCCTCTACCACTCCTACACTATCAGTTCTCCCTATTTGACTTATTAAATGTACCAAGATCTTCAACACATTTGGATATCTCCACCACGAAACCAGACATAACCTTGCAAGTATTCTCCAACCTATCTTACATATAAACCATCTTCTCTGCCTTTTTGTGTCCAATGTTCCCAGTATATACCCGACCACCCTCCCCCTATCATCCGCTACAAAACAATTCCACCACTCATACCAAACATAATACAACGAAAATAATAAACCAAATAAATACTTGTCTCCAAACCTTCCCTCAGCATCCTCTCCCATATATCCAGTCCTATAACAGACCTCCATTACTCCTTTCCAGTCTTTTTTTCTACACCTCCTGATTTTCACATTACTTTTCATCTTTATCACTATAATTATTCATCGACTATTCATTGAGAGTTTCAATAATTTTTGCTCTTATAAATCGTTTTATCATAATTTACAACAGTTCTCCTTTATATTTTTTTTATTTGCTACTTGAAAATTTTACATTACTAATTCAATAAGTGGAAATTTCTTTTCAGCAATATTATTTTAAATCCATTTTAACTTATAAGTTCTAAAAGGAGTTGATTTTACAAAAGAGTTTTTTTATTCATTTATTTTTAATTAATATAATACAGTTTATTTACCATTTACCATTTAGTTGATTTTGTTTGTTTGTTATTTTATTCACTATTTTACTTTTAGATATATCCTGCCTCTTTATATACTATTTTAAGCAATTCTGATAATTCCATATCGAAATAATTTTTAGAAGATAAAGTAGATTTGATCATTTTTTTTATCTTTTCCGCTACTTTCACATATCTAGATTCCAAATCCTTAAATTTTTTATACCCCGACTCTGTTAAATTTCTATTAATTTGATAATAATAAAAACTTGGCCCGAAATAAATTATCTTCTCATTTATATATCCAATTCGTTTTAAGTTGTTTATAGCCTCCTCCAGCTCGTTAGAATATGGCCCATAATAATATCTAGTATATTTCAAATTAGGAAAGATGTTATGATGCTTATTTAGAAGATAAATTAGTTTCTGGAACCTTGTTTTTCCCTCTACTTTATTTCTAGGTGAATACCCAAGAAACATTAAAATAAACTCTTCCAATGTTATTCCTAGATTTTCACTTTTTTCAGAATATTTAATTATTTCATTAAATTCTTCCTCATTTTTTTTTTGTCGCACCTCGCATCTCTCCTAGGTATATACCGGATGTATTTTTTTTCTTTTGTTTATTTAATTTATGGTATTTATAATATAAAATTTTGCATTAAGTTCTTATTCTTGGGAGATCCCTTTTCTTTTAGATTTTTTAGCAATTTAAACCAAATTCATCATGATAATGTTATGAATTAATAATGTAAGTTATTTAATGTAATAGATATAATTTGTTTTTAGATTAATATTTTTATTGACCTATATTAAATTATTTTTAGCTTAAATTTATCATTTCGATATTTTTACAAATTTTTTATAATTAAGATATTTGTTTGTATTAAGTTAGGAGATACTTTCATTTGTTTATCATTTTATTTTTCATTTTTACTGCATTATACATATATTTCTACTATAAATCCATTTTTTTTGTTATTTTTTCACCATCTCTTCTTCCTAATAATAATCTTCAGAAATATTTATAAGAAATTATCTAAATATTTATTTTCAATTGCAATTAAAAAAGTCAAGAATGTTAAAATTCAACTATTTCTTTTGTAGAAATTCTTGAATTAATATTCTGCTTTTTAATTGCTTCGATATTTGATTAAACTTAAAATGTTGGAAGTAAAATAAATTGAATGAAGATTTAGAATTCACTACAGTTGAATCTTTGCAACCTAAGCAACGAAATATAAATTTGCGTGTGAAAGCGATTTTAAAAAATGAGGAAAAAACTGTCGTCTCAAGACGAGATAACTCGGAACACCGAGTATGTAATGTATTGATTGGTGATGAAACTGCATGCATTAATCTCGTATTATGGGACGATCAGATAGATGAAGTACAACTCGAGAAAACCTATGAAATTACTAACTCATATATTACCATTTTCAATAATTCTATGCAAGTTTCGCTTGGAAAATATGGTAATTTACAGGAAATTGATGCAGATATTACACCTAACACCGACAATAATCTCTCGGATCGCTTCGTTGAAAGACCTAGATATTATCAGAGTAGTAGCTACTCCGGTAGTAATTATGGGCGTGGAAGCAGCGGATACTCTCATAAACGAAGACCTTACTCAAAATCTCGTAAGCGCTATTAATCTTAGTTGTATAAAATTTGAAATAGAATTTATCGCATAATTGAAAATATTAAGAAAATAGATGGCATTAAAATTCATAGATTTCGTGATATTTTATACAATATAAGACATTACTTCGTCTATACTTTACACAACCTCTAATTTACTTTTTCTTATTCTATTTCTTTTATTTATATTCTTGACCTGTCTTTATATCTTGTTCCTATGTAATCGTTTCTCCCATAGTAAATTTCTTATTTTTTAAATATATTTTCAAATTAAAATAAATTAGGAATAAGAAATTAAGATATTTTTCAAATTATATAACCCATAAATTGATTGAAAATCTTTTGTATATATTTTTTTAATTTATAAAATTATTTTGTCAATTTATTATGAAATCTTGCTTTATACCCTCTCATTAGTAAATGATATTTTGTATGTTCTTTCATTTCATTAAAAGCTATCTTGGCTATTTTTAAATAATCCCGCCTACCTTTACTATATGCATTTTCTTCTACAGATTTAACTACTACTTTTCCGAATATTGCTCCAAAATAATTTAATACTCTTTGGTATAGTTTTGTTCCGAATAGATGCTCATTCATTTTCTCGCTTTGTTCCAACATATGATTTATACATAATAAGAAAAGCTCACGCACTTTTGGAGACATCACTTCCCAATCCGTGTAAAAATTCTCTCTTCTCCTTGATCTTAATGCTCCCAGCGGCATAAAATATAATGGCCAGCACATTCCTGGATATTTATTTAATTTTTTTACAAGTTCTACTGTTTCCTCGATATCCTCTTCTGTATCATCCAGACCAAATAATATTGTCCCCGCTGGGTATATATAATTCTTTACCAATAATTTCCAGCCTTCTAATACCACTTCATGCCATTGATCGGGCTCAAATGGAGCAGCTTTAAACGGCATGTATTCAGCTATCAATCTAATTGATCCAGTCTCTACTCCTACTTGAACCGAAGTATAATTATTTCGAGATAAATTTAATTCCTCTTTTAATGCCTCAATTTGCTCAGGTGCGGCTAAAGCACTTGCTAAACACGCATGAGACAACGCAATAGATTTTACCCCGGGGACCTTTTTTACTTCTCTTATTAGGTTTATTAAACCCCAGTTCGGGGCCCATTCTTGAGGTTTGGTGCCATATCTTAAAACATCTTCACTCATTAGACATATCTCATCCCTAACTTTTACGTTTATTTTCGCCTCTTTTATTATTTGAGAAGCCGGGATCCATCTGAACGCTTTCATTGTAGGATCACAAAATTTACAATGCCTATCACAACCTCTCGATATTTCTATCAAACCCCAACTGGCAGGTCTTTTAATCGTTGGTATTTTTATATCATGAGATATCGGCTTGGCTTTAACAATTTTGGGTAACTTTTCTCCCTTTAATGCCTTTTTTATTAATTTTGGGCCCTCTATCTCAGCTTCTCCTATCAAAATACAATCAATTCCCAACTTATCTTGCTCATCCGGTAATAATTCAAATTGATTGGCCCCTGAACCGCCAACTATTATCGGTTTATCAAATTTTTTTAATTTCTCTATTAGTTCTCTAAACTTGATTAAAGATAATGGGGGCTTGAAATGTTTCTCGTCTCCTTCAAGATTATATTTTTTATCCCCAAATAAACTCATTGAAGTTACACTTACAGGACCTAATCCTAAGGGATCCATTGCCGATATCCCAAATACTTTTGCCTCGTCTGCATATTTTTCAATCACTTGTGGCGAATATACCGCACATTCTATTCCAGCCTCTAGCAATATCGCCTCAAATTTTCGTAGTCCATACATGCAACTTATTACTTTTCCATCCTTTTCAGGTATCTTTTTTATCATCATTTTTTCTAATATGATTCTTGCTAATTTCGGTACCTGTTCCCATGGAACTCCAGGAAAAAAGCCCGGTATGAAAAATCCTATCTCCTCATTCAAAAAATTTGTTTCATCCGCTGTTAATATTACATCCATTTCGCATACACCTGTCCGGTTTCGCTATTCACTTTTTTCCATTATATTTTTTCGACTTAATTTTATTTTCACCCACTACTCCTTTTTTATCTTTCTATTTAAAATTCTAGCATATCCCTGCTTAGCCTCTACTTATTTTTGTTTTATAAACTCTTTCGGTAAATTTTGTCTATGGATTTTATTATTTCTAATGTGTTATTTATTATTTTAATATTTTCTGTTATTAATAACCCCTTTTTATATTTTTTAATAAACAAATCTAAGTAAAAATATCCACTTTTTATTATTTATATTTGACAAAATTTATTTTGGGCTTAACATAAACTCTTATAACAGTTTAATTTAATTCATACAACAATTTTATAATTTCATTTTATTGAAATAACTAATTACCAATTGCTTGTAATCCTTACCAACACCCATTGCATCAAGCACCGTTTTTACTTCACTATTTTCAAATTCATACAATCTAAAAATTAGAGCATCTATTTTACATTCTAATTCCATTATTTTATTATCAATTTCTATAATATTTGGGCTTAACTCGCTGTCTATCATCTTAGACCATTCTTGAAAAGCATATTTTACATTTTTCATAGTATTTAACATGTTTCTCTTAATATTTGGGGAATTTATAGGAATTTTTATCTTTTTCAATAACTGATCTAAACTTTTTAGCTTCTTATTTATTCCCAAATAATAAATTATTGATAGATAAATATATTGCATTAAATCTTTGTCACTGAATTCTATTTGGTATATTAATTTCTCCAGTATATCATCTATCCCGTAAATTTCTATCATATTGTTATCTAAATCACCATTAACTTTAATTTTTCTAAATTTTTGGTCTATTACCTTTTGGTCTAGCAATTTTCGGTCCATCATCTCACTACCTATTACTACTTCATCATCTTTTTGATCACATAAAGCATATTGTACCCCCTTAATTCCTAATATACCCAATCTTTCCGGCTTTTCGCTGTCCAACAAGATTTCAGATAAAGTTATCATATTACCTTCTATTCTGGCTATGATTTTCGACCATATTTCCATATATTTATAACGTGCTTTTTTATAATTAATAATTTTTTGACCAAAATTTTCTAATATTCTTCTATTTCTTGAATTGGTTATATATTTATTTGAAATGAACAATCTTTTTACTTGAGGCGGACCAACTCTTAAATACCCACCTCTCAGTGTCAGGTCTCTGTACATTTGTTTTATCATATAACTTAATAATGTGCTATTCAATAATGGGATTAATGACATTAATGAGAATAACTTTTCCTTTTCGAGAATTATCACTGTCGATTTTCCCGCAAGATAATTGCCAGTATCATAAAAACATTCTAATTCTTTGCTAATACCTGCTATTATTATTTTCTTTCTTCTTGCCTGTTCATACCTTTTTGGGTATAATTTTTTTAAATCTTCATCCAGCAGAACTGGTCTATTATATTTATTTTTTATATATTTAGTCTTAATATGCCCCCATAATGAAACATACTTATCTATCGTGCCTGTATTTATAAATTTAATATATTTTTTTCCTTTTATCCTTTCATTTAATTCTCTTATTTTTTCCTTGATTTTATACGACTCCGAAACTGTCGCTGCACCTATTACCTCAAAATATTCCTCTATTCGACTTGATACCTCCCTGACTTTTTTAAAAATACCAAAATCAGGAGCAATATATGGCGACCAACTTTCTGCCCTTGAATAGAACCTTGATAAAGGAACTTTTCTAACAATATGTATAGAAATCTGTTGATTGGATCCCATCTTCATAACCTCTATTCTAACTCTATCCTCCATTCTCCACTTCTGTAATCTTATTGTTATTACTATTGGATAAACCGCTACACCACTAAATGGATTTACATTTGAATAATCCCTTATTGATTCTATCTTATTTTTCTTTATTATTTCTCGGATTGCTCTCGCATACTCCGCACTCATAAGCTTATTTGGAACCACATAACTTAGTCTACCCCCCTTTTTTAATAAATCTAAACCTTTTTCTATAAATACACAATAAATATCCCAATTACCTACCGCTGATTTGTATTGCTTAGTTTTTGATATATATTCTCTTAACTCTGGAGCTGTTTTACTCATCTCTTCTGAATCTATATACGGTGGATTCCCAATTATCACATCAAAACCACAGATTTCTTCGGGTCTCTCCACACCCTCCTCATCAAAAAAAACATGCCAATATTCAACTATCCAATGAAATGGCTTTATTAGTCTCCTCTTTACTATTTTCTCAATTTCCTTCTCTAAACTCTTTTCAAATTCAAGGTTTAACCTTTCTATTATTTTATTCTTTCTTCTTTTAATTTCATCCTCAATTTTCATGTCCCCTGAACTTTCCAAATACTCATTATATAACCTACCTAATTCCTTTAATTCAGCCCTATTATCTCTTAAAATTCTAAATATATATTCATCCTTTAATCCCACCAGCGCATTCCCTATAGTAAGATTTATCCCCAAGTCCGGTAGTCTATAATTCATTTTTTGATCTGTTATTTCCTTATTATTGAATACACACCTATTACTAAAGTTATTTTTATCCTTATAGATCTTCTTTATTATTTCAAGCCATATATTTAATTTTGCAATCTCTAATGCCCTCTTATCGATATCATTTCCGTATATATGCCTTAATACCAATCTTAATATATCCACCTTTCCATCTGCTAACCCAATTATTTCCTTGATTTTCTCTATATATTCTACTCTATTTTCCTCTTTTAGCATCACTTCATTCTCTAATTTGCCTTTTTTTGATTCGGCA
>CAZYEE010000154.1:0-9337 GCA_964646355.1 uncultured archaeon
TTTTCTTTGTTTAATTTTTAAATCCTTTTCTAATTTTTTAATCGTATTAAGTAAACTTTCGAGATTATTTAATTGTTCTAAAATATCTTTACAGTTATTCAATTGTTTTTCAAGTTTATCAATTTCGTTAATGATTTCTCGTTCTTGATCAGGACTAATGACATTTGTTTGATATTGCCATTCGAGTTTTCGCAACTGTTTTCTTATCTTCATTATTCTATTCAAGGTTTTTGAAGGAATTTTATCCAGCTCTTTTTTTATTTGGTTTGCAAGAATTTGATGTTTTTTAAGTTCCTCTTTGATCTGTTCCCGTTCTTTTTTAAGTATTTTTACTTGTTTATTGTATTTATCTCTATTTTTTTTCTCAATTTGAGCTTGATTTAATAATTCCCCTACTTTCTTATTTAGAATATCACGTTTTTTTGCCCATTCCTTAGCTTCATTATTATATTTGTCCCTTTCTTCCTTGAATACCTTTGCTTTTCTCTGCAATTCTACTAATTTTATCGTTATGTCATATGTAGTTTTTATAGGTACCACGCTCTTATTATAAGGATATTAATGGAGCTGATCTCAAATATATTAAGTGAATATAAATTTTTTTTTCATTTATAAAAATACTATTTCATTTTAATATTATGTAAGAAGATTCACATAGAGGATTTATAAATTTTTACATAAATTATTTGTCAAATAAGAGAAATTTTAAATGGACTAATTAAAAGTTTAAAAAAGTGAAAATAATAAACTATTTTCTTCTATATTTCGTATTAAAAACATTAATTTGAGAGATAATACGATTATAAGATTTAGATATTATCGGGATTTTTTAATAAATTAAAAGATTTCTTTTTTAGAGAATAAAGAGGTATTGATTTTGCAACGAATATTATTAAATAATACTCCCGCTATGAGAAGAATACATTTACATAATTGGATGGACTTTAGGGATTACAAAAGATTAGGATTAAAAGTAAAAATAGATAATATTGCAAAAAATGTATTAGAAAATTATTTAGAAAATCAGGTCAAATTAGGATTAAACCAAAATTCGATAAATATTATTAGGAATTTCGTAATATTATTCGCCAAATCACTTGTTTCAAAGAATAATAAAGAAATAATCGATCTAAAAGAAATCCAATGTGCATTGGTAGTTATTGACTATCTTAATTCATTTGATATCATTAAATTATTGAATATAAATAGCACAGATTCATATAAATTCTTTTTAAGAATTGAAAGCATTTTAAATAAGAGGTCAGTTGATAAAAAAATTGTATTTTCTAAGTTATTTTTTAGTCCACAAACATTGAAATTATTTGAAATTTTAGAAAAACAAATTATATCCGATTTAGAATCAGCCTCCAGAAAATCCAAAAAGAATCATTTATTAAATTTATCAAATGAAATCATGGATTCAATTAGATTTCTTACTTATTTACAAAAGAATAGGACCTTTACAAAAGTAATTTCAGAATTAGATGTAAAAAATGCAGTTATTATTTTATATAATTTATTGTTTCAAATCAATGATTTATATTATTACACTCTTTTTGACTTATATCGTTTAAGATTTTCTGATAAATATAAGTATATGGCTATGGAAAAAGTTCCAGAATATTTTAAAACCAATTTTGAGAATTCAAGGTTGTTTAATGCTCAAAAAATAATTTCAAAACATTTTCCACCTTTTGAATTAAGAAATATTGGAATTAATAATCATCCAATTTCTACAATGATAGACCACCTCTTTATTCTCGAATCTATTAATAATAAAGTGAAAGATAAAAATTTTGATGCTCGATATAATAAAATATTAAACATCATTTACAGTTTGATTTATGAATTTGAGAACGAATTGATTTCCAATAAAATAAGGACAAATAAGGTTAAAATAAATAAGAAAAATGGATATAAACCGCAATATGAAATAGAAACAACGATCATTGACTTTTTTAAAAAGGAATTTAAGAAATTTTTCTCAATGTCGGCCATAAGTTTCATATCTTTTCTGAAAAATTTTATTATTTCAATTTTCAATAGAATGTTCGGTCGGAATTCTATGCTTTTTAAGTATACTTCATTACCACAACAAATACTTTCATTTATAGTAGTTCTTTCTCTAATTGATAATTATAGAAATAATAATAAACAAGTGGAATTAGAAAATCTTTGTCGTGCCGTTAGATTATATACTTATTTATTATTGGACTTCGATTATTCGCAATAATAAAAACATAAAATTACTTGGATTTTTAATTATTAATGAAAAATTTCTTATTGTTTAATGTATATTCTAAAATTTGATGTGTATTTTAAAATTTAAAATTTTAACTGTATTATAGTTGTAAAAAGTCCCTTTATACATAAAACCAAAAAATAATTGCTGAATTATTTACTTGGATAAAAGAAATGACTAAGTAGATCAAGTTTAGATATGATGAAAAAACATTTTGGCGATAAAATGATAATTTCGGTTGAATTATTATTTGTTGGGAATGAATTATTAAATGGTAAAATTACGAATACGAATGCACAATGGTTATGTGAAAAAATTACCAAACTTGGAGCACAAGTAAATAGAATAACAACAATTCCGGATGATGTAGAAATTATAGCAGATACACTTAGAGATATAATAGCACGGAAACCTGATTTTATAATAATTTCAGGTGGATTGGGCCCAACATTTGATGATATGACTTTAAAAGGAGTTGAAAAGGCACTAGGAGAGAATTATAAATTAGAATTGAATCAAGAAGCATTAAAAATGATTGAAAAACAATATGAACTTGCAGCAAAATTAAATATAATTAAAGATGGAGGACTTACGGAACATAGAATTAAGATGGCATCAATTCCAAGGAATAGTATACCGCTATATAATCCAGTAGGCACGGCTCCGGGTGTTCTTATAAAAATTCCAGATAATATAGTAATAACATGTTTACCTGGAGTACCTCAAGAAATGAAAGCTATTTTCAAAAGATCAATCAGTTCTCTAATACGTAAAAAAACTGAAAAATCAGGAATTACATTTTCTAAAACTGAATTTATTGTAAAAAATAGGGTAGAATCTGAAATTGCTCCATTCGTTGATAAAGTAATGAAGGAAATATCAGGAATATGGATAAAATCACATCCTAAATTAAAAAATGGTAAAGCATGGGTTGAAGTGTTCATCTCTTCAAGAGATGATATTAATAAATCTAAACAAAAAATTTTAGAAGCTAAACAAAAGTTAATAAAGCTGATAGAAGAAAATGGTGGAATTATAGAATTAAAAGAAGAATAATTTAATAATATACTCAAAATAGTGTGATTAGTATTATGATATATCAATTTATTATTGGGACTGCAGGTTCGGGTAAATCTACCCTGTGTAGTATGTTAAACCATTACATCAATTCGCATGAAGAAATTGAATCGATTACAATAAATCTAGACCCTGGAACTCAAAATTTACCATATTCCCCTGATATTGATATCCGTGATTATATTGTCACTGAAGATATAATGATGAAATTTAATCTAGGAATTAATGGTAGCATAATTGCAAGCGTAGATATGATTATCAATTATATAAACGAAATAAAAGAAGAAATAGAAATTTTAAAACCCGAACATATTATAATAGATACACCAGGACAAATGGAATTATTTGCATATAGAAATATTGGTCAAGTATTAATTTCAAGCTTAATAGAAGATCATGGAGGTATTATATATCTCGTAGATCCTAATCTTGCGAGAACTCCATCTGGATATTTATCAACGTTATTACTAGGTCTTTCAGTTCAAATTAAATATCACGTCCCACAAATCTATGTCCTTTCAAAAATAGATATTTTATCCGATGAGGAACTTAATACTATCTTAGAGTGGTCTGAAAATTCAGAATCTTTAATCCATGCTATAGAAAAAGAAACGATGGGAGAAAATCGTGAATTCAATATAGGAATCAATAACCTTTTGAAAAATTTGAATATATGCGGGGATTTGCTGCCTATTACTAATAAAAAAGAAGAAACAATTTTAAATTTATATGCTACAATTTCGAGAATTTTTATTGGAGGAGACGATTTTGATGAACTAACTTAATTTTCAATATAAAAAAACAAGTTTTTGCTTTAGTATTAATTAAATAGTCTTTCTAAATAATCTTTCTAACTATAAATTGTTAAGATAAAAATAATGAAACTAAAAAATCTTTATTTCTATATTTTAGATAAAAAATTTATTGATTAAAAAGGATTTTGATGATTAAAAAATTTATTTAAGACTCAATTTAAGATTTGGCTTGACGTTTTAATTCTTCTGCTGTAGCTTTGAATCCTTCTGCGATATCTTTTTCACCAAGTTGTTGCGAGATTTTAGATGCTTCCATATAATAGCGAGCTGCTTTTTCCAGATCTCCGTCAACAGTAGCTGCTTCAGCTTCAATTATTGCTTTTCTACGTTGTTCTTCAAGTGAAGCACGTGAAGATTCTAGCTCAAATTTCTTCTTGAATTCATTTGCTTTGTTTTTATATGCGGCTGCCATTTCTGAATCGCCCATATCACCTGCAATTTTAGCTGCAATTGTATAATATTGTGCTGCATCTTCCCATCGTTCTTCAGTAACTGCTACTTCAGCAATTTCGATAGCTTCTTTTAATTGATCTTCTAATTGTTCAATTTTTTCTGCTTGTTTAATTCTCTCAAGCTCTGTTTTTCTTCTCCTTCTAAGTTCAGCTTCTCTCCTTTTTGCTTCTTTTGCCTTTTCATTAAGTTCTCTCGCCAACTCTTTATCACCAATTTCAAGAGATAGTTTTGAAGCTAATTTATAATTTCTACTCGCTTCAAGAAGATGCCCTTCATTTTCAGCTTGTTGTGCCATCTCAAGTACTTTTTTTCGTTCTTTTACAAGAGCATCTCTCTGAGCTGCAAGCTCTTTTCTAGTTTTCTCTTCCAATTCCTTTTTACGCTCAATCTTCCATTTTTTCTTTAGCTCGTCAGTCTTTCCACGTAATGTATAAGCCCTACTAGCATATTCTGCCGCCCTGTCTTCATCTGCAAGCTCTACTGAAATTAATGCTGCTTTTTCCCATTGTTTGGACGCATCAATAAATTTACCTTGTTTATAAAAATACTCCGCCTTTTTTACGATCTCTTGACGCATTATTCTCTTCCTTTCTTTGGTTCGTTTCTTTTTCTCACCTTCAAACCAGTATCTCTTAAGGCCATAATACGGTACAAATAGCAATAGGATAATTATACCTACAAAATATGCTAGAAATGCCAATATTTGACCAAATGGACCTCCAAGAGTATTTAATAATTGACCTAAACTAAAATTGCCGATCATATAATTTTGAAGATTTGCAGCATTAATAAAACTTATAAGATATCCAATAATATCATCCGTTAAATATTGAGCAACTTTCCAAGGAGTCATTAAAAGCATAATAATAGCTAAAACTCCAATACCGCTTAACAAAAATACAAGTGCCGAATAAGTTCTTTTTTTCTCAATATCTTTCTGGAGTGGTGGTAATAAAAATACAGTTTCTGCATGTTCAATATTTTTCTTTGGACCTCTTGTCCTTATACGACCAAATAATTTAGCAATTCTTGGATGAGTATATTTTCCTGAGAAATATTTCATTAAATTTTCACTTGTACCTTCAATAATAACATCTGTTTTTGCAGCTTCTCCTCTTGTTATAGTGGCTTCTCCTTCCCTAAAATTAACTGTTAATGCACCAATATCCCAAATTTTAATTACTACAGTAAATTCAGTACCCCAACTAAAAACTCTTGAAGCAATCTGTGGTTCCATTAATCTTAATGTGATAACAGCACGTACAGCCCTTGCGACCCTATCAAGCATTTCATCTCGTTTATATTTTTCTTTTGTTCTACATTCGTCTGCTTTTAACTGGAATTCCTTTGCCTTGTCTTTTTCACCAGCATCTTTGGATAGTTCTGCTGCCCTGATAAATATTCTTGCAGCTGCCAAGTATTCTTCAGATTCTAGTAATTTATCAGCTTTATTAAGCATTTGTTCCCTAATTTTTCTAATAGATTTTCGTTTTCTTTCCATTCGCCATTCTGCTCTTAACTGAGGTTCTTTTTCTCTAATATCTCTAGCCTGCGCTGTGAATCCAGTGGCTACCTCTTTTTCACCAAGATCCAAGGAAAGCTTTGCTGCAGTTTCGTAGGCTTCGGCAGCAGCTTTAAATTGTCCACGTTCAAGCATTTTTTCGGCTTTACCAAGCATTTTTGCTCTCATATCTTCTAATCTTATCCTTTCTTTTTCTAACTCAGCACGTCTTCGTTCTTCTTCTTCCCTTTTTTCAATATCAGTTGCAATTTCTCGCATTTCTTCGGCGCGAGAACTAAACATAGCAACTCTTTCAGGCTGTGCCATTTCTTCTGAGAGTTTTGCAGCTTCATCATAAAGATCCGCTGCTTTTCTGTACTGCTCCTTAGCAACTGCATCTTCTGCTCTTCTTAGGATTTCACGTCTTTTTACTTCTAAAGTTTTGATCTTTTCTTGTAGCTCGAATTTTCTCCTGAGTTCGGCCTTCTTACTAGATATTTCTTGAACTTTTTGTTTATATTCAGCTAGAGTCTCTTTATCTCCAATTTGTTTGCTTAATTCAATTACTTTGTTAAATTCTCGGATGGCGTCATCAAAACGCCCCTCATTCATTGCTGCCTCTCCTGCTTCAATTAACATCTCACGTTCTCGTTCGATTTCCTCTTTACGACGTTCTATCTCTGCTTTTTTCTTAAGTTCCATTTCTTTCTTGGATAATAATTTAACTTTTTCCTCGAAAATCTTTACTCTATCTTTTTCATTTAATTGTTCACTTAAATCTCGTGCAATGGTATAAAATTTAATTGCATCAGTAATATTGCCTCTCGCTTCGGATTCTTCTGCTGATGCTACAACTTTTTTTCTCTGCTCCTCTAATTCTCTTCTTTTCTGTTCAAGTTCACGCCTTTTTTCTTCCTCGCTTAAATTAGTGTTCTCTCCTTCATTACTCATAGATATAACCTTCAGAATTGTTTGTACAGAAGTTGATTAACAAATAAAGTTGTTTTTAAAATCTTTCTTTTTTGAAATATTTAATAATTTCCATTTTTTTAAATAATATATCCAAATAGCCTAAAAAACTATTTATAATATTTGAAAATGAACTCAAAAAATATTAAAATATAAAAATTCATTAGAATCTATTAAAAAAATTAATAAGATTAATAATATATATTAAATAATAAGAATTTTGATGATGATCCATTTTTTCATTCTTTATTTTAATCTATAAATTAAAATCTATTATATTTTTTTCACTATACTAAAAAAATTATCATTTAAAAAAATTATCATTGGAAACAAATTTCGTAGAAATTTATTGCTCGTTTTATTTTAGAACTTTTTATCATCAGTTTATTTAATTAAGGAAATTCTTAAAATTTGTTGAATTTTAATATGGATTTTAGAAATTATTATATTACTTGAAATTAACTGAATAATAGAATCTTATTTAATTTGTAGATCTCAATTAAACGAATTTATTTCAAAAATTTATATTAATATTATATAGCTGAGAAAAATCTCATAATTTTAACTCAAAAATATATCAATTGATAATATATCATCAAAATGGTTGAAATCTTCTTTATTTCGCTCATTTGCTATGTTATTTAATAAAAAGAAAAATTTAATAAAATCATAAAAAAATTATCTTTTTAATAGTAATCGATTAAAAATACTCAGTTAAAAATGTAATTTCTAACTAAAATGATTAATTAAATCAGTTTTAGGATGGTTAGATTAAAATGGATATGTTTTTAAAAGGAAAAGTTGCTTTTGTTACTGGTGGAGCTTCTGGAATTGGAAGACAAACGTGTCTAACATTCGCAGAAGAAGGAGCAAATGTAGTTGTTGCTGATGTTCAATATGATAAAGCAAAAGAAGTTGCTGAAGAATGTAAAAAACTTGGAGTTGATGCAATCGCACCACCTTGTGATGTGTCTAATTTACAAGAAGCCTCTTCAGCCGTTAAAGCAGCAATCGACCATTTTGGAAAAATTGACATCCTAATTTGCTGTGCAGGAATATTAAGAGATTCATTATGTCATAAAATGACCGAACAGCAATGGGATGAAGTATTGAACGTCCATTTAAAAGGACATTGGTGGCTTTGCCATGAAATTATTCCACATATGAAACAAAATAAATATGGAAGGATAGTATTTATTTCCTCTACAGCATTTAAAGGTAATAGAGGACAGGCTAATTATTCATCTGCAAAAGCAGCTATGGTAGGGCTTGCTAAAACTTTAGCTGAAGAACTTGGATATCTTGGTATCACTGCCAATGTTGTTGCACCAGGTCTAGTCCATACACCTCTAACAGATGCATTCATTAAGAGCGAACATAGTAAACCGATGATTGAATCAATTCTGTTAAAGAGAAGAGAGGATATTGGGCCTCTTTTTGGTACTACTCAAGATATTGCTAATGCAGTAGTATTTCTATCTTCAGATAGAGCTTCTTATATCACAGGACAAGTATTGGTTGTTGCTGGTGGAGCTAAAAAGATAGCATAAAAAAATATGAAAAAACATTTTAGATTTAAAAAACACTCTTAAATTTTTTATTTTAAAATCTTAATTTTTTCATTTTTTCATTTTTAAACTTTTAAATTGTTAATTTTTTAATTTCTAAATAATAATGAATGTCCAGATGAATTTCAGAAAAGAATAAGAAGAAACTGATCTAAAATCATTAATAATTTGATCTAAAAAAATAAAATGGTAATAAAAATCCATACTTTTTCTATATATTATATTATCAAAATAAAAATAGAGAAAATAAAAATCAGGAGATTTTTTAAAATGCTTTAATGATATTTTCTGCAATATATTTAATTGCATCCTCCTTTTTGGGCCCAATAGGAGAACCTACTACTACCTGATTAACACCTATTTTTTCAAGCCCTTTAATACGTTCAATGCAGTAGTCGGCATCTCCAGCAATTGTGAATGCCTCAAACATTTCTGGAGTAACTGCATTCGCAACAGCTCCGAAATCTCCTTTGGCCAATGCATCGTTGATTTTATCTACATCCTCTTTTTTGATACCATGTCTGTCCAAAACAATAGGTGGACTTCCAACAGTAATGAATGCTACAACTATTGCGGCTGCATTTTTTGCAGCATTAGTATCAGGATCTGCTGAAAAACTTGCATAAGCAGTGACATCAATCTCATCCATAGAACGTCCTGCACTTTTAGCTCCTTCTTCAATATTTTTAATAGCAGCTTCAAAATCTTTGGG
>CAZYEE010000155.1:0-9336 GCA_964646355.1 uncultured archaeon
CGAGCATATTATACGGCTTTTGAAAAATGTGGCGTAATCGCAGTAAAATCTCTAGAAGAATTATTTGTTTATGCTCTTGCATTATCGACTCAACCTCCAACTGATAATAATTCGGTAGTCGTAGTCACAAATGCTGGAGGTGCAGGCATATTAACAGCTGATAAGGTCGAATTAGAAGGCCTAAAACTTGTAAAACTCGACCCTGAGCTAACCAAAACCTTTAAAGATTTTCTACCTAGTGCCGCCAGCATACATAATCCGATTGATATTTTAGGAGATGCAGACGCCAATAGATATAAATTTGTATTAGAAAAATGCATTTCTGATAAAAATATTAAAAACCTTATTGTATTGATGTGTCCTCAAGCAATTACTAGATTTAAAGAAGTTGCTGACATTATTATTGATTTGTATTCTAAAAAGATCGAAATTCCTTTAGTCGTCTCATTTATGGGAGAACTAAGTAATATTGAAGAGATGAAACGACTCAGAAGAAATGGAATACCTTGCTATAAATTTCCGGATAATGCAGTCAAGGCAATAAAAGGTTTATATAATTATGGTCTGGCTAAAAAAATGATCCCAGGTGAATATACGCATTATGAAGTTGATTTAGAAACTGTAAATGACGTTTTTAACAGCGTATTAAATGATAATCGATTAGTACTTTTAGAATTTGAAGCCATTAAAGTTGCGAGCGCTTATGGCATTCCAGTTCCCCCTACTGATTTGGTATTATCAGCTGAAGATGCAGTCGAATCTGCAGAAACTATGGGTTATCCTATAGTACTTAAAATTTCAAGTCCAGATATCTTGCATAAATCTGATTTGGGTGGTATTCAATTAAACCTAAAAAATGCCAATGAAGTTAAACGAGCTTATAATAATATAATAAGAAATATTTCATATAGGATGCCCAATGCAAGAATTTACGGAATTACAGTCCAAAAAATGATGAATATAGATGGTAAAGAAATCATAATTGGTGCAAATTATGACCCTCAATTTGGGCACCTAATTATGTGCGGATTTGGCGGCATTTATGTTAATTTCCTTGAAGATGTTGCCTTCCGTCTTAATCCAATAACTAGGACTGAAGCTCTTGAAATGCTCTCTGAAACGAAGGTATATAAGCTTCTAAGAGGAGTTAGAGGTGAAAAGCCCAGTGACATTTCAAGTCTCATTGATGTTATATTGAGGGTCAGCCAATTATTGAATGATTTTCCTATTATTAATGAATTAGATATAAATCCTATTATTGTATATAGCCAAAATAATGGCGTTATGGTTCTAGATATGAAAATCACTTTAAAAAGAGGTAAATTAGAAAAATGAAAAGTATTTATGTTGTATCATATTCTCCATTCTCTGGAAAAACCGCGTTCTCTCTCGGACTTGCTTTATGTCTAAAAGATGAAGGTATTAATGTAGGATACTTTAAACCTATCGGTGTTGGAATACCTGACGAAAGCGGTAAATATATTGACCCAGACGTAATATTAATGAAAGAAGTACTCAAAATAGATAAAAAATACGACGAAATATGTCCACCAATACCGATGAAAATAGGTACCTATGCGTTTGTAAAAAAATATCAAGAAGATAGAGATTATTTCCGTAATAATATTGTAAATCATTTCAACAAAATAAAAGATGACTATGATTTCATCATTATTGAGGGTAGACATCGAATTCAAAGTCTTTTTACTTATAGAATGGACGCTATAACACTTTCTAAGCTTTTAAAATCAAAGATATTACTAATATCCAATGGTATAATTGACGATATAATATTACAAAAAACTCTTATCAAAGGTATGAATGCAGAACTCCTCGGAACTGTTTTCAACAATATTGATCTACCATTAAGAGAAAAAGTAAAAGGTGAACTTATTCCATTGCTTGAAAGATATGAAATTCCGTTCTATGGTTGTATACCATTAAGACCAATACTCATTTCACCAACCGCTAGAGAATTCTATACTGCATTGGGTGGTCAGATTCTTATTGGTAGTGAATATCTCGATAAGACTATTCAATCTTTTCATATCGGAGCAATGAGCACAGAAAGTGCTATAAAAATTCTAAAGAGATTTAATGATTATGCATTAATCACAGGTGGAGATAGATCGGATCTCATAAACTCAGCAATTGAACAGACTGACTTAAGCTTACTGATTCTTACAGGTAACATTTATCCTGAGGTCAAGCTCCTTGTAAAAGCAGAAGAGAAAAAAATACCCGTCTTACTTGTCCCACACGAAACTTCTATAGCCTACACTATTTGTCAAAATGTTCGTGCAAATCTCTATCCAGATCAACAAGAAAAAATTAACTTAATAAAAAAATTAGTCTGTGAAAACGTAGAATGGAAACAAATCTACGAAGACGCCTAATTTCTTATCTAATAATCTGACTTTTATCTAATATTCTGACAATAACCAATTATTTCAAAATCTTCATCATCAAATTCATTTTCATCCCAACTTAATACACTAGATATAAATTTATCTAATGTTTCTTTATCTCCTTTTATTTTATTTTCTAATGTTTCAAGTTTATATTCGGTTTTTGCAAGATAAATTATTGCTAACTTAAGAAATTTTCTTGAACCTTCTTCTGAAATATAGAATCTTTTACTATATTCCGGTATCAAATGTGCTATCTCTTTTATCAAATCATCAACATCAATTTCCATCCAGAAAATCACCCAAATCAATAAAGTTTTTATATCATAATTTATCGTCAATATTTCCTTAATTAGATAAATGGAATCATTATTTCAATATAACATTACGAAATTAATTTAAATAAAATAACAACAAATACTTTAATAAATTAGATCAACCATTTACAAACAAAACATTATCAACAAAATTTAAAAACACCAATATTAATTATGGAATGCTCAAGGAGAGTTTTCCAAAAAATAATAAAATATACGATAGAATATGTTTTATCCTTAAAAATATTCGTTAAATAACGATGTTATTAATATACTCTAATTAAGTGAAAATAAAATTATCTTTAATAAAGTTATGAAGGCGATAAAATGACTTCTGACAAAAAAAGCGATTTAACGTCTATTAGATTTCATGCAAGAGGCGGTCAAGGTGGTGTAACAGCAGCTCAATTGGTAGTCTATGCATATAATGGTCCAGCTAAATGCTTTCCACGATTCGGCGCAGAACGTATGGGCTCTCCAACTGAAGCTTATACAAAGGTCTCACAAGATCCCGATGCAATTCGATCTAATGAACAAGTTTATACGCCCCAATATGTTTGCATTTTGGATGATTCAATCATCCGTGATGTCTGTGTTACAAATGGACTTCCACCTGGTGGCTGGGTTATTATCAATACTGTAAAAGATATAGACACTTTAAGAAAATATGTTGGGCGTGATGATGTAAATTATGCTTTAATCGATGCTACTGGGCTTGCAATTGAGAAACTAGGTCGCCCTATCACTAATACTGCTATTTTAGGTGCACTTTCAAAAGTATCTGGTCTTTTTTCATTAAAAGACCTTGAACAAGCCATTGAGTTCCAGTTTAGAGGTGAATTAGTCCAGAAAAACATTGAATTAGTTAAAGCAGTTTATGATAATGTACAAATTTATAAAGTAGATATACCTTTTGATCCAAAAAGTGCAGAAAAACCCGAATGGAATCATCTTGAACTAAATTATCTGGGAGCAAAAGATTATGAAATAGGGGCGGTCTGGTATACTCCGGGTGCTTCCATCCAAATTAATACTGGATCTTGGGGTGCATATACCATATACTATGATCCAGATCATTGTATTCAGTGCCAGCGATGCTTTTTCGTCTGTCCTGATATGGCAATTAAAAGAGAACAGCAACCAAATGGAGAATGGAAAATAGTGGGCACTGATTTAGATCATTGTAAAGGTTGCAGACTCTGCGTAGAAGTCTGTCCAGGTAAAGATGGTATAAAAGCCAGAACGGCTAAATTAAAAGAAGAGGAGGAATTTTAAAATGAGTGTACAACCAATGGAACCATTTTTTAAAGAAATAAAAGAACCCATTGAATTAGCTATGACAGGAAATTATGCAGTTGCAGGTGCAGTTACCCAAACCAATCCGGATGTAATATGTGCATTTCCAATCACCCCTCAAACTCAATCAGTTGAAGGATTGTCCGACGTTGTTAATCACGGTAGATTGCACGCCGCATTTGTGAATGTGGAATCCGAACTTGCTGCAATGAGCTTCAGTACTGCTGCATGCGCTTCAGGTGCACGAACTTTTACTGCAACAGCAAGTCAAGGTTATATGTTGATGATGGAAGCATTACCAATGCCTGTTGGATGGAGAGTTCCACTTACAATGTTAATTTCAGCTAGAGCCTTTAATGCTCCTAACCTAAGCATCTGGAATGCATGGGAATTTACACTCGCTGATGTTGGCTGGAATGTTATTGTAGCAGAAAATGTTCAAGAAACTTATGATAATGCTATTATTGCACTGATGGTAGCAGAAAAATCTCTCTTTCCGACCATGTTTGTCCATGATGGGTTCATTATTTCGCATGCAGTTCATAAATTTATGGCTCTTGCAGATGAACAAGTTATTAAACTTACACCTCAACTAAAGCGACATACAATTAATACCGAAAAACCAGGGCTATGGGGCTCGGTAGTCACACCAGAACATCTTATGGAACAGAGGCTCGCTCTTGATCTCGCAAAAAAAGAGGTTCCACCAAAAATTGATGAAGCTTTTAAAGAATTTGGGAAAGAAACAGGAAGATATTATCAACAGATCGAACCAATAAATTGTGACGGAGCTAAAGTAGCAATAATTACTATGGGTTCTATGTGTGGTAATATTGCAGCATGGCAAAAAAGAAATCCCGGCATTGGTCTGATCAAAATCAAGGTCTATAGACCATTCCCAACTATGCTACTCCGTAAAATTGTCCAAGATTATAATATTGAAAAAATAGCCATTCTTGAGAAATTTGATGCTCCAGGAGCTCCACTCGCACAATTAGGAGCCAGCGTTTTACCAGCTCTTTACCCACTAGGCATTCCGATCAAAGATTTCATAGCAGGTTATGGCGGACGCGATGTTACACAAGATGAATTCAATCTGATAAAACGAAAAATGGAAAAAGTCACAGGAATTCCAGATCAATTCTATGAATATATCGGAGTAAGAGAAAAACAAAATAAAATGTGGGATCCAGACCCAATGGAGGTGTCAAAATGAGTGAAAAAATAAAATCAAAATTAATAAAAATCTCAGATTTATTGAAAAGGGATACTCGAAATTATTTCTTATATATTAATTACGATAACGAAGCATTTATGAATACTGGAATACAAGAATCTGGCTCTACTCCTCCTTTTGCTTCAACTACTACTGGTCCCGGTGGAAAAAAGATCAAAGGTAAAATTGGTATTAAACAGGATATTGTTAATTCCCTTGCTTTTCTTGGCTTTAAAAGTGGATTCATTGCTACTGCAAATCCCGCCTATCCAGTAGATTTGATCGGAAAAGTGGTTGAGGCTATGAAAACTCCTGGCTGCGGTTTTATTCAAGTGTTTTCCTCCTGTATGAGAGGTTGGAGACATCCGGGTAATATGACCTATGAAATTTCAAAGCTAGCTACTGAGTCAGGCTATTTTCCACTTTTCACAATCCGTATCAAAGATGGAAGACCTGAATACGCTTTAAATAAGAAAATCAACACTGATAAAGAAAAGCTATTTAAATTCATATCAATGATGGGCAAATATCGGCATCTGTTTAAACCAGAAAAATTAGACCAAAATCTTGATATAATATATGAAGGCGTTCTCCGACGAAATAGGAATATATTAGATCTTGTGGATACATTTGGCGCAGAAGAAAAATTACACATCTATTCGGGAAAATTAAAGGAATTTCCGAATCAAGAACATATTGCAGGTGGACACGGCCTATGTTTGGGTTGTGGAGAAGGAGAAATCATTAATCAAGTAGCTATTGCAGCTCAAATGGTCGCAGGTAAAAATATTATCTATACCAATGCAACAAGTTGTATGGAAGTTTCGACCTCAAAAGACAATTTCGGTGCTTGGAAAGTAACATGGGTTCATCATCTTTTTGAAACTGCTGCTACAATTGCTGATGCTATCTCAACTGCTTATCGAGTCTTAAAAGCCAAGGGTAAATTTAAAGGAGAATTACCATATGTTATAGCCTTAGCTGGAGACGGCGGAACTTTTGATATTGGATTCCAATTCCTAAAAAGTGCACTTGTTAGAGCTGGAACATGGGGTATTATGAACGATCTTCTTGCAAAAAATTAAAAACTTCTATTTTTCTATTACTCATGAATTTTTTATTTCTTTTTTTATAAACATCCCGGAATAATTTTATCTTTGATAGATTAACGAAACTCTTACTTTCTATAAAGCAAAAGAGCTTCCTTATCTTCAAATAATAATTATTAATGAAAACTATCAGAACTGGAATTTAATTCCAATTTGGATGAATAAATTATTAAAATTTTAAGAATTTCAATCATTAATTGATTAAATGATGTGATTTTTATGAAATTGGACGATATAATTATTTCCGAGGCAATTATTAGTACATATACAAAAGATTTGCTAAATTTTTTGGATATAGATGTAGCAATTGCTGGTGCTGGGCCAGCAGGGTTAGTTGCTGCATATTACTTAGCTAAGAAGGGAAAAAAGGTAGCTATTTTTGAGAAAAAGCTAAGTATTGGCGGTGGAATATGGGGTGGTGGTATTATGATGAATTATATTGTAGTTCAAGATGATGCAAAGATGATTCTTGATGAAATTGGAATAAAAACCAAGATATATAAATCTGGATATTTTATAGCTGATTCAGTTGAAACGGCTGCTGGTTTAACATTTAAAGCACGCCAAGCTGGTGCCAAAATTTTCAATTTAATTTCTGTTGAAGATGTTTATCTCAAAGAAAATCGAGTTTCTGGTTTTGTAATTAATTGGACTGCCGTAGAAATGTCGAACCTTCATGTAGATCCTATCACAATTAAAGCCAAGACTTGCATTGATGCAACTGGACATGATGCAAGTGTGGTCAATGTTCTGGTCAGAAAAAATAAGGTAAAATTAAACACAGAAAACAATCAACTTGTTGGGGAAGGAGGAATGTGGGCTGAAGTTGGGGAAGCAAAAATAATTGAAAATACACGCGAAGTTTTTCCTGGTCTCTGGGTGGCTGGAATGGCTTGCAATGCAGTATTTGGAGGACCTAGAATGGGCCCCATTTTTGGTGGAATGCTTTTATCCGGTAAAAAAGTAGCAGATTCTATTAAATAGTTCATCCCTTTTTACTTATTTTATATCTCTTCAATTTTTTAAACCAAATTTTGTAGAATATCGTTATATGTCATTGTCTTATTACAATAAACACATTCTATTTCAAGCGGATCGCTTGATCGCAATTTAAAATGTGTATTTACAGGCTCATTACTATTGGTAATACAATTTGGATTAATACATTTAATACCGACATTAACTATTTCATCAGGTAATTTCACTCTCATTTTACTTACTATATTCATGTCTCTAATAATGCTAATTGTGGCGTAGGGTGAAATTAATGCTATTACATTTATTTCATTAGGATCTAATTCGCGATTCTCAATTTTAACTACATCTTTATAGCCACTTTTCAATTTTCCAGAAGGAACATTCATCGCAACTGAAATTATGTTTCCTTCTTTCCCAGATATTTTCAAAATCTTCAAAACATATAATGCATTACCCGGATTTATATGATCAATTACTGTACCTTCTTTAATCTTCCTAATTCTTAATGATTCTTCTAATTCAGTAGTCATTTTTTAACATCACTCACTATTATACTAAACTTGATAGTCAAATCTTAAATAAATCAAACCTTAAATATAATAATTATTATTAAATGTTATTTATGTTAAAATTTAATAAAAAGAATTTAAATTTATGTGGTATTTTAGGATTTCTAGGGTTATTAATGATTTCTGTAATTACATTTTTTAGAATGAATATGGGTATATATGAAATAATAATTTATGATGCATTTCAAGTGTTTTTTGGAGCTTTAATTGTTATATCTTTTTATTTAATAGGTGAAAAATTCGGCAGAAATGGAGTAAAAATATCAGCCATTTGTATTTTAGATATAATGATTATGAGCCTAATCAGAGAAATTATATATAATACTAATACACCCATTTTATACTCCCTTGAATATTATAATTTATTGAGTTTTATTTATGGTATAAATTCTATAAATTTTATTATTGCTTTTATTAATAGTGTTGCATTCGGATTGTCTGTATTTGGAATTGGATCCGATTTTTCAAATAGAATATTGCAAATTACTGCAGTTTTATGGTTTGCAGATATTATTATTTCATTTTTTCTTTTATCATTTACATACTTGATTATATTTAGATGGGCGCTTTATGGAATTACTGCTTTTTCTACATGGATTTTAGCAAAAATAGACCTAAAATCTGTTAAAAAGAAAGATGAAAAAATACGGATAAAAGTAGGATTTGGTAAGAGGTAGAATAAAAATGTTGATAGGTATTGTTGGAAAACCTAATTGTGGTAAAACTACATTTCTAAATGCAGCATGTCTTACATCTGCAAAAGTAGCTGATTATCCTTTTACAACTATTGAACCAAACCTAGGAAAGGCTTATGTACGAAAAAACTGTGTGTGTAAAGAACTGGGTGTAAAAGATACACCAAAAAATTCATTATGTATTGATGGTGTCCGATTGATCCCTATTGACTTACTAGATGTTGCTGGGCTTGTACCTGATGCATGGAAGGGAAAAGGGCTTGGTAATAAGTTTCTGGACGATTTAAGAAGAGCAGATGCTCTCATTCACGTAATAGATGCATCCGGATCAACTGATGCAGAGGGAAAACCTGTTGAGCCGGGAAGCTGGGACCCGTTAAAAGATGTTAAATTCTTAGAAAATGAAATCGCCCATTGGTTTAATAATATTATCAGTAGAGATTGGCCAAAATTCGCCAGATCTTTAAAAGCTGAAAAAATATCATTTGTAGATAAAATGACTGAACGGTTATCTGGTTTATCAATTAAGAAAAAACATATAGTCCAAGCACTTAAAGAAACAAACCTTAATTCAGATCAAATTGTCAATTGGACCGAAGAGGATGTTTTTAATTTTTCATCTACTTTGCGGAAAATTTCAAAACCCATGATAATCCTTGCAAATAAAGCGGATAAAAAAACAGCAAAAGAGAATATAAAAAGATTAAAAGAATTGAAAGATTATATTGTTATTCCAGGTTGTGCTCTC
>CAZYEE010000156.1:0-9281 GCA_964646355.1 uncultured archaeon
GGAGATTGGAATTTTAATTTCCAATACTATAGCAGTGGAAATTAAAAATAACCTTTCTTATAAAACTTTTATAAACTTTTAAAGGTGGTTCCATGGCTGAAGATGTGAATAAGTTAAATACAGAAGAAGAATGCGACTCTGTTGGATGAATATGGGCTTACCTAATAAAAAAAGCCTATAAGGGCTTGAAAAAGATTGTTCATAAAAACAAGCAATAAAATATTCCTGTCTAAATTCCCTCATCGGTAAATATCATGACGGAGGGAAGTATTTTAGCAAAAAATACCCGACAGATAATTAATATCAATGTAAAGTCGAATAAAAAATTAGGAAAGATTATTAAAAAAAGAAATTATAATGAAAATGCATGATTTCAAATAAATTAAAATGAGAGAAAATTTCTCTATAAAAAATTTTTTTATTACCGTTTTTTATTTATGCTTTTAACCAAATACTGATTTATGGAGATTGGATCAGTTGAAAATGAATATTGATTGTGTAATTTGTTTTCAAAGGCAAGCACTTCGTGCACTCAAAGATATTAAGGATATTAAAGTTAAAGAAAGAGTATTACGTTCTGTTATGGCATTATTGTTAAATGAAGATTGGACAAAATCTCCGCCGGAGCTTGCAGGAAAAGTATACAAAATAATAACCAAAGAAAGTGGTATAATAGATCCTTATAAGGATTTAAAGAAAAAATCCAATGATTTAGTTCTAGGTATTTATAATAAATTAAAAGATGAATGTTTAAATTCTAAAGACCCAATAATACATGCTCTTAGATTTGCTGTGGCAGGAAATATTATTGATTTTGGAGCATCTGATAAATTTGACTTTCAAAAAACAATTGACATGGTAGTTAATGCCAAGTTTGAAATAGACAAATCTGATAAATTAAAAGAAAAATTAGAAACGTCGAAATCAATTTTATATTTTGCGGATAATAGCGGCGAAATTGTCTTAGATAAGCTATTTTTAGAATTGATACTAAAATATTATCCAAATATAAAAAAGATCACTTTTCTAGTTAAAGCAGGGCCCATTATTAACGATGCAACAATGGAGGATGTAGAGTATGTAAGTCTAAAATCTCTACCAAATATACAGTTTAAAACTATTGGCAATGATTTATATCCAGAGTCTCCGTCAAGAACATCTGAAGAGGTAAAAAACTGGATATTTGAACATGATATCGTTATCGCTAAAGGTCAAGGTAATTATGAGGCTCTTAGCATCTATAAAGGGATAAATAAAATATTTTTCTTGTTAATGGCTAAATGTCCAATAGTGGCACGTGATTTAAATGTAAAAGAACAGAGCTTTGTTGTATATTATTAATTATATATGACTTAATTTTAATTCTTCCTAAAAATCTCTTTTTTCAACAATTTAAAATAGTTGAAATTTATAATTTATTAAGAATCAATTATAACCAATTAAAAGTGGATATAATGAGTGAAAATACGAATGATATTATTCAACTTGAAATAAAACGAAAAATGGGGATTATATCACTTAATTATGGAGACCTAAATATCTTTAATGAGCCAATGATTTATAGATTCAATGAAATTTTACATGATGTTAAGGACAACAGAAAAATTAGAGTAGTAGTGATAAAATCAAATAGTCCTAAAGCATTTTCAGCTGGATTTGATTTAAAAGAATTTGATGATTTCAACGAAGAACATATTAATGTAGTATTAAATGTTGGCTGTGATTTCATTTATACCCTAAAAACAATGCCAAAACCAACAATTGCCTTAATAAACGGTTATGCCATCGGTATTGGTTTTCTAATCACTTTAGCATGCGATTTTAGATGGTGTACCAAAGATGCAAAATTTCAACTACCTGAAATCAACTATGAATTGATGTTTCCAACTCATGGAGGATGTACCAACCTCCCAAAAATTGTAAAAAAGATATCTGACGCAAAATATTTATTATTTACAGGAGAACGTATTGACGCTCAAACTGCATTAAAAATGGGCATTGTTGATCGATGCTTTGATAATAAAGAAGAAATGCTCCATGAAGGAATAAAAAGATTTGCAAAAAACCTGGCAATGAAAAATCCAATGGTAATGGCTCTAATTAAAGGTGCCATTGAAAAATGTGCCAATTCATCATTAAAAGAAGGTCTGGATATTGAAAAAGAAGCATTCGGTATTTTAAAAAGCGTAGAAAGTGATAGAATCAAAATGATCCAAGAGTTTGTCGATAAATATATCGATGATATATAATTGAAAATGCAGTTGTACTATATATTTCTATCTTTATCATTAAAATTTGCTAGTTTAACAAATCTTCTCTCATAATGTTTTCAATTTTTTCATAATTCGAATTTTTTATATTTATCTTTAATTTCATCGTATCTTACGACTTGTACCATATGCCCTCGATGTTTTGAATCAAATGCCTTTTCTAATTTCTGTCCTTCATAAGTTGCATCAAGAAAAATATATTCTCTACATCCATGACATGCTTTTACCATTGATGAAGACATTTTTTTATCCATCCATCATTTTTTTCAATTTTTTAAATAAATATGTAATTTGAATTTAACATATAAAGATTAGAGAAATTATGCTCCTATATTTACTTTTATCTTTAAATCATAATTTTAAACTTATGTTTGAGATTGATCAAAATGATTTATTTTTTAATAAATAAAATAAAAAGGAATTCCACATGTATTTACAAAAATATTTAAGCAAATAAAAAATATCAATATCTAAGGACACATAATATAATAAAAATCATAGAACGTTTTAAAATTTTGAACAAAATATATATTAAAATAAAAGAAAATAGATATTATTATTCATTAAATAAAAAATTGAGTGGATATTACTTGATTTTAGTTAATTTATAAGCAAGTTTCTTTAAATTTTATATAGATATTCTGAAACTCCTGTACCATTTGCTGATTCATCATCGAGGGTGAATCGATGGATTTGTTCTGATATTATTGTTTTAATTTCTGAGGGAATAGGGACAGGAAGATCTATCGAGGTGCGTCGTTCTGATTTTATTATATATTTATTATTATTTATATCTGTGATTTCAAAAATAGATTTTTTCGGACGTGTTTGAGTTTGGCCAAAATTATCTTTATATTCTTCAAGTTCTGTTTCTATTTCTACATTTGAAACTCTAGTATTCCCATCTGATTTTGAAATGAATCCAGAAACAAGTAAATTTTTCCCTATATTCACTTTTGAAATATTGATAGTTTTATCGGGAAATTGGGCTGCTATCCAATTCCATTTATCTACTACTTGCCATTCTCTTACTCCCCATGAATGATCACGATGTCCAAAACAATTAATCTGTCTTTCTTCTCCCGTTTTCTTGAATTTTAAAGTACCAGTTACTATTCCCGCCTGTTCATAATGTTGTTGAGAAGCTTTACCTATTAAATCGACATATTCTTCAAAATATTCAAAAATGTCAATACCTTCTAAATAACTAAAAGGTTCAAAACGAGCTTTCCAAACCACATCCAATTTATAATTTCGGTCTTCAAATGCCAGTTTCCATTCATTATGCGGTTTAATTAATTCATATTTCACTCTTTTATCAAGATCCCATCTATCTTTTGGCATTTCATCAATTTTTAATCGTTTTACATATACTTTTGGTTTATTATCAATAAATAAGACTGATAATACGTTTGAGCCTTTTTCAAATGGATTATATGAAATTCTAGTTACCCAATCAACACCTGCATCCTCATCTATAAAATTAAAATACCATGATTCACTCCAATTTGGTAGATATTCCGGATATATATGCGAATATTCATCCTTATCTCTTAATTTCAATGCATCCTCTTCAGTTATATATTCTAGGAATTTAAGATATTTTTTATCAAGCTTAATACCTTTATCCTTCATGAACGATTTAATCTCTTCTATTTTTACCATTTTAATCCCAAAATACATTAATTTTTTTGTTTATTAATTATTGAAGTAACATCCTTATTAATAAAAATGTTAATATTTAAATCGGTAATAATGATTTATAAAACAATTTATTCAATAGGTGTGATTATATGAAAAAGATCGCTGAAGGCTTATCATGCTCATCTAAAGAAGAAGTAGAGGGCATTTTGAAATTTGTTAAATCAGTAAATGATGTTATCGAATTATTTGATGATGCAAAAGGTAAGATATGTTTGGTAGAAGATAGCGGCACTACCACATTAGGTCCAATCTTATCCGATTTATCTGGAGTGTTATGTACCACTGGGACAGAAGGTAGTCATCTAGCTATAGTCTCTCGTGAATTTGAGATTCCTTGTATAATGAGCATAAATTTAAAAAAGGAGGAAATTGCCGAACTTGATGGGAAAAAGGTAAAAATAGTAACCGAAGGAGATAAAAAAGGAATATTATATTTAGTCGAATAAATTTACTTTAATAAATTTTTTCTTAATTTATTTTGTTTTTAGTACTAAAAAATGATATATTATAGGCTTTTATATTCATAAACCACCATTTTTTATCTGTACATTTTAAATCTATAATTTCCTATTTTATATAATTTAGAAATTTTGGGATATATGTTTCTTTCATTCCATAATTTCATTTCATAATTTTCAAATTCATTAAATTTTTATATTTAGTAAAAATTAGAGAAAATTTCATTTTATATTAAGATTATTGATGAAATCTCTAATTTTTGGCACTTCTGAAGGAGTCACGCTTATGCTATCTATACCTAATTCTATTAATTTTTTTAATAAATTCATATTCTTTGAGACTGCCTCTCCACAAATAGAACAGGTTTTACCCCCATTATGGGCACCTTTAATTATAATTTCAAATGCTTTAAAGACAGCTGGATTGCTTTCATCGAAATAACCCATTTTAATCAGTTCAGAATTATCTCTGTCTACAGCTAATATAAATTGACACAAATCATTTGAACCGATACTGTATCCGTCGAAATCCAATTTACTAAATTCATCGATTAACAAGACTATTGCAGGTGTTTCCGCCATTAACCAGATCTTAAATGTTTTTTCCCGCTCTAACCCCTCTTCTTTCATTATATCTAAACATTTTTGGGCTTCTGCAATTGTTCTTATAAACGGGATCATCACCCAAACATTATCATATTTTTCTCTAATTTGCTTCACAGATTGACATTCCAGTCTAAAAATTCTATTGAATTTTTTCGATATAAATCTGGATGCACCACGAAAACCCATCATGGGATTTGCTTCTGGGAGTTCATATTCAGAACCACCAAGTAGATCACGGTACTCATTAGTTTTAAAATCAGAAAATCGGATCACCATAGGTTTAGGATATATTGTACTGGCTACCATTTCGATACCCTCCAATAATTTCTCATAGTAAATATTCCCCTTGTCTTGCGAAATTAACCATGCTGGATGTTGTCCAATAAATGTTGCAATCATAAATTCAAGCCTAAATAATCCAATACCGTCAAAATCCAAATTCTTGTATTTGTTTATTAGCTTTGGAAATCCTAAATTAATATAAACTTTCGGTAATTTCATTTTTAATTCCGTTTTTATTTTAAAATTCAATAATTCATTTTCTTAAAATATTTTTTACTTTCTTAATGGAACCTTATAATGTATATGATTTTAAATTTACATAATTATTTTATCTTTCTTTTTCTAATAGAGTATTTAAAATGAATTTTTTATCACCGAGTTTTTAAGGTTTTATACATTTCTAAAATCATTTTTTAATAAAAGAATTTAGAATTAAAATTACCACCCCAAAATAAATGGAAGTTCCAAATATAAAGTTGAAACAAATGTAATTTAAAAAACAAAGATCAAAAAAATATAAATAAGAAATTAGATATTGTATTATCTATATAAAATTATTAACCTTTTTTTACTTGAAATCCTTTTGCATAAAACTCATGTGAGACCTTTCCACCTTTAATACCCCATCCTTTAAAAGCCTTTGATGCGGTTTTTATAATGTCAGCATTTCTATACAATTGAAGCGGTGCATATTCCCAACTTTTTTTGCCCATCATTTTTGGAGTAATGTTATCTTCATAAGCAAAAACTAAATAAGGGCCAGCTTTTCCTAACTGAATATTTGAAACATCAAGAAGGGCACTTTTTTCATATTTATTCCAAAAATACTCAAAAGTTATTTCTTGTTTTGATACCTCGAAAATTCCTAAATGTTCTTTTGATATAATAGCAGAATTTTCTTTAAACATCTCGTCTGATACATCGCTTCTCCACCAAGCTAATGCATGATGATAATCATAATTAAGCCATGATAATATTTCAAATTTGACATTCGATGGAACTCTGATTAAAGGAAGATAAACCTGAAATAAATCAGGACTGTCTCCATATTGCGAATATTTTGCCCATAAATAGATGAATATTGGAATAACATCTATGTATTCTAATTCTCTTTTAATTGCTTCATTTACATCTTTGGTAGATCTGCCGTTTTCAATCAAAATATTGCTCCAATAACCTTTATCAACCAACGTTTTTCTCCAATTATAATCACTTACGATACCTGGTATGCACGCCTCTAGATTCTGTAGAGCATTCCTCATTTTTCCAAGTACTTGATATCTACTTGAGATTTCAACTCCATTTAAATGGCGATCTAATATAGTTATTGAGTGCGTTTTATCTATTTGATAACCAAATTTTCCTTCTTTAAGAGCTGCATATGCTTCAGGAGCGGATGATTTAAAAACTTCAATATATTTTGAGAATAAATCCTGTTCTTTTTTTGCTTCATTAACAACCTCGGATTGTACTTCGTAAATTTTGTCTTGTTCATATTCAAAATTAGCAAGTTTATATTTATTCCATAGTTCCATTATTCTATTATAGGTATAGGTACCAATTTTGTTTAATTCCTCTAATTCTGGAGTTAAATCTTTTAGCCTAGATTTGCCATCCCATTGCTTTATATTTATTTGTGCCATCAATTTTTAATCAAATCCAAATTTTCTAAATAGAATACCTGAAAAAAATAGATTTATTTATCTATTTTTTATGAATTTATTAAATACGGAAAAAAGTCAATTTTTCGGTAGGGAAAAATCAAACTTTTTTGAAATTAAATATTTTAAAGATAATATTTTTCTTTAAATATAAATTTTATCATCAAATTATCTCAATAATATACTAAAATTTAACGTTTTTTAAAAAAATAATAAGTCTACAAAAAGAGAATCCGATTAGACTCTTTATTTAAATAATTATTCCAATTAATTATATCCAATTTTATTAAAAACTATTATGTAAATTTGTTATAAAAAATAATCTATCCATTACTATAAAAAAATAGAAAGAAAAATGAATAAGTTATTTCCATGCATCTGAATTATTCAAATTTCTCATGTTATAGAATGAAATAAACAGTCCCATTCCATAAATTATTAAAAAACCCGCAGCATTGATAATTAATATTGATAATAATGAAACGTCGTATGGTGGTGCATTTACAGCCATATTTCCTAACGCTGAAAGGCAAATCAAAATAGCCGACAACAAAAATAGAGATATATATATCCAAGTGAAATTTTTAATCCAGCGCCCAGTATTTTTATCAGTTCTTTCCACGTATTTAAAGTTAAAGCTAATTAATCCAAAATCTATTGCGATAGTCACTAAACAGATGCTAGCTCCTATAATATTTATGAACGAAATTCTTAGATTTGTTAAAAGGTAAAAAACTATTGATGCTATATTCATTATCAAAGCGATTGCTGTATAATATCTAATAAATTTGTTTGCTTCTACCAACTATGCCACCTCCCAATGTTGCATCAAGCCCATAAATCTTTCCATGTAGTATATCATAATCTGACATCCAATACTTCCAGGTAGGGCATCTAGGAAATGTCCGTGGAATGGAAATTCAATTAGTATACAAGGATTAGTTGCATTAGCATCGTAAGCCGCCTTTAGATCATAAGCTTGTTCTATTGGAACCATTTTATCATTGGATCCGTGTATTATCAAGCATGGTGGTGCTGATGAATCAACGTAATATACTGGAGAAACCAATCTATTGAGTGTATCGTTTTCTTCTGGGTCTCCTCCAACTAATTGTGTTATCATTTCATCTGGATTATCTACCGATGAAAATAATGGATCATTTTTATGTGCTGAAATAAGTTTTGCCATATTACTTACACCATATCTTGGTATAATTCCTCGAATCTTCAGAGTATCATTGAATATATTTTTCCATGTAGTATTCCAACCAATAAATGTTTCCGTTAAGTGTCCTCCAGCTGATAGCCCAGTAATAAAGACACAGGATGTATTTATCTTATATTCTGTTGAATGAGCAACTATATAATCTGTAAAATTACCAACAACTTGTCTGATGATTTCAGGAATGGCATAGCTTTTATTTGTTAAGGATCTACCTAAAAGTCCTTGAACTTGACTCAAGATATTATCTATCTCTGTATTTGAGATCTTTATACCTGGGAAATGTGCGAGCCCATATTGTATATCAAATACAACATATCCTTGATGCGCAAAATAACGAGAAATGTAAACCAGATTCTCAAGCCCCTTATTTCCTATAACCCAGCCGCCTCCATGAATATTGATTATTACTGGGAATGGACCTGTACCTATAGCAGGACTATAATAATCGAAATAAAATTTATCATTTGAAACTGGATCTATATAATATGGGCCTTCATTCTCGGAAACATTGCATTCATATGTCTCATATCCAAAATACATTCTCCAAAAATCGAATGGGCTTTGTTTGAATTTAGCTCTTAAATTGGGATCTATTTTATCCATATAGTTTGAACCAAATTTTGCTTCGAATTGTGCATCTCCATCCAATATTGGTTTTTGCCATCCAGCCAATACCGGTAGCGCATTTAATGATGTAACTATTACTCCGAAAACAATTGGAATTACCCATAACTTCTTCTTCTTTCCATGTAATCTGACCATTATTATTATTACTATCGGGAAAAATATATAACTAATACAGCCTAGAGCAGGTAATATACAATTTATTGCTGTATCTATTATTGTAAAAAGTTTCCCAGTTGCAATAACAAGCCCAGTATACAGCCCTATAATAAGGATCAGATATCCTATTATAAGAACCAGATACTTCACTATTTTTCTGACATTCATCCGATATTTCTCCTAAGGTTAAATTGATGTTAAATATTTTCTAATTATAATATATTTTTAATTAATAAAGACTTAAATCTAATATCATAAAATCCAATATTTAGATTTATTCATTAAACAAAGA
>CAZYEE010000157.1:0-9253 GCA_964646355.1 uncultured archaeon
CTTATGTTAGAAGTAAGGTGGCTGAAATTCGCCAGGATGAAAATGAAAATTTGATTATACGATATGAAAATAAGGAATTGTCTAAAATTTGTGAGGATACATTTGACTTAGTAGTTTTAGCTCCTTCAATGATACCACAGAAAAATTCACAGAAACTGGCTGAGACGCTTAATATTAAATATAATGATTATAATTTTATTGAAACTAGCTATTATTCTCCCTTAAATACCTCAGAAGATGGGATTTTTGCATGTGGATGCTGCAGAATGCCCATGGATATTCCTCATTCTGTTGCGGAGGCAAGTGGTGCTGCAGCTAAAGCAATTGAATATATTTTGTCAAAAAATTTGTGATTTGTGAAGTATTATGGATGAAATTAGGATTGGTGTATTTATCTGCCATTGTGGATCCAATATTAATGGAGTTTTAGATTGTCCTGCATTGAGGAAATATGCTAAAACATTACCTAATGTAGTACATGCTGAAGATAATATGTATACTTGTTCAGAAACAGGACTTACTCAGATTAAAAATGGTATCAAAGAATATTCACTTAATAGAGTGGTTGTAGCTTCTTGTACACCCAGAACACATGAACCATTATTTCGTAATGCATGTAAAGAGGCTGGATTAAATCCATTTCTTTTTGAATTTGTTAATATCCGGGATCAATGTTCATGGGTTCATTTCGATAATCCTGAACTTGCTCAAGAAAAAGCTAAGGATTTAATACGAATGGGTGTAGCTAAAGCAAGGTTATTACAGCCATTAGATAATATCCGTGTAGGTGTAATTCCGAGGGCATTGGTAATAGGCGGCGGTATTAGTGGAATGACATGTGCAATGACTTTAGCAAATCAAGGATATGGAGTGACTCTTGTCGAGAAGGAAGATCGACTTGGTGGACTGCTAAACAAATTACATAAAATTTTTCCGGATAATAGAGATGCATCAGATATTTTACAAATTCGTGATAAAGTCACAAACCATAAAAATATCAATGTTTTATTATCCTCAAACATTACTGATATTAAGGGCTATATAGGAAATTATGAGGTATATGTAGCTTCAAATGGTGTAGAAAATAAATATGATGTGGGAGTCATAATTGTTGCTGTGGGTTCTGAAGTTTTTGTTCCTCATAATTTCTATAATTATAATGAAAATAATATTATAACTCAATTAGAATTTGAAAATAGATTTAAAGAAGGTAAAATTACTGGAAATAATTTTGTTATGATTCAATGTGTTGGCTCCAGAACCGAAGAGCGTACTTACTGTTCAAATGTTTGTTGTAGAGCATCAATTAAAAATGCCATATTATTAAAAGAATTTAACCCTAATGCCAATGTATTTATTTTGTATAGAGATCTTCAAACGCCTGGTATTGAGCATGAACTTAATTATAAAAAAGCAAGGAATATGGGAATTAATTTTATTAATTTTACAGAAGAAAAACCTCCGATTGTGAATGATAGATCAGTTATTGTTTACAATCTATCCATTAGGAAAGAAATAGAAATCCCATATGATATGATAATTTTAGCAACTCCTCTTATTTCTAGGAATGAATCCCAAGAACTGGCTAAAATGTTAAAAGTACCTCAAGATGAATATGGATTCTTCTTAGAAGCTCATGTAAAACTTCGTCCGGTTGATTTTGCTACAGACGGCGTTTTCGTATGTGGAACCGCAAGATGGCCCTGCGACATTTCTAATTGTATTGCTCAAGCAAATGCGGCTGCAGCACGAGCTGGAACTATTTTATCTAAAGAATATATTGAAGTAGAGGGAAGTACAGCTACCGTAGACAAAGAATTATGTATTGGATGCGAGGTATGTATCAAATTATGTCCATATAACGCAATTTCTAAGGATGAAAATAACGAAATTGTAATTAATGAAGTTTTATGTAAAGGCTGCGGTGTCTGTGGTGCAAGTTGCATAAAGAATGCGATTTCGATACGTCATTTCACAAATGATCAGATCCTATCTCAAATAGCAACATTAGGAGGTATATAAAATGGAATTTGTACCAAAAATTCTTGGTTTTTTATGTAATTGGTGTTCATATGCAGGGGCTGATAATGCAGGAGTAAGCAGAATACAGTATCTACCAAGTGTAAGGGTAATCAGAGTTATGTGTAGTGGAAGAGTTGATCCTGTATTTGTACTTGAAGCATTAATAAGAGGAATCGATGGTGTAATTATTTTAGGATGTCATCCTGGTGATTGTCATTATATTAGTGGTAATTATGAAGCTGAAATGAAATTTGATACTGTAAAACAATTACTTGGTCTTATTGGGCTTGATAATAGAGTCAAACTTGACTGGGTTTCGGCTGCTGAAGGTGCAAGATTTGCTGAATTAATAAATGAATTTACTGAAAATATAAAAAATCTTGGTAAATCTCCCCTTAGATCCGATACCACTAACTCAGAATTAAAGCTGGAGCTTGAAGCGATGATTAATGCAATAAAAGGTTCGAGGCTCAGAGCATTGGCAGGTAGAAAACGAAAGATTATAAATGAGGGTAATGTTTATGGTAAAAAAATCCCACCTGAAAAATTTAATGATATACAAAAAACTGCAATATATGATGAATATATTCGTCAAAAAATATTATTATTATTGAAAAATAGGTCTATGTCTGTTCGAGAACTTGCTATCGAGCTTAAAATAGACCCTAGCGAAGTTTTGGAAAATATTGTAGAATTACAATCATCAGGACTTGTGGCATTAGATAGAATTGAGAATATAGTTCCTTATTATATTTCGATGATGGTGGATAAATAATGGTGGATATTGTTGGAGCTGTTCTAATTGTTGGAGGAGGTATAGGAGGCACCCAAGCTGCCTTAGATTTAGCAGAATCTGGTTATAAAGTTTATCTTGTAGAAAAAACTACTAGTATTGGAGGTGTTATGGCACAGCTTGATAAAACATTTCCGACTAATGACTGTGCCATGTGTATAGTTTCTCCAAAATTAGTAGAAGCTGGACGTCATCCTAATATTGATTTAATAATCAATGCTGAAGTTGAAAAAGTAAGTGGAAATCCTGGAAATTTTCGGATAGTTTTAAGTAAAAAATCTTTATTTGTTAATGAAGATAAATGTACTGGTTGTGGAGTATGTGCTCAAGAGTGCCCAGTAGAAGCACTAGATTCATTTAATACTGGATTAACGAAACGAAAAGCGATTTTTGTAAAATATCCTCAAGCTGTTCCCTTAGTTTATTGTATTGATCAAGATATTTGTATCGGATGTGGAATTTGTAAAGGCGTATGTAGAGCGGAAGCTATTGAATACGAACAAACTGATAGATCTATCGAATTAAATGTAGGAGCAGTGATTTTGGCTCCTGGTTTTGATGAATTTGATCCAAGTCTTATTAGACCTTATGGTTATGGAAAATATAAGAATGTGGTTTCAAGTATCGAATTTGAGAGGATTTTAAGTGCAAGTGGCCCATTTGGGGGGAAAATTTTGCGCTCATCTGATGGGACTATTCCTGAGAAAATTGCATTTTTGCAATGTGTAGGATCTCGAGACATAAAATGTGATAGAGAATATTGTTCATCTGTTTGTTGTATGTATACTGCAAAAGAGGCAGTAATTGCTAAAGAACACGAAAATTTAGTACATCCTACTATATTTTCTATGGATATCAGGGCATATGGTAAAGATTTTGATAAATATATCGAACGAGCTGTTGATGAATATGGAATCAGATATATAAGATCAAGAATTTCCACAATATATGAAGACCCTGATACAAAAGACTTGATTCTTAGATATGAATCTAAAGATGGAAATATAATTGAAGAGATTTTTAATTTAGTTGTTTTAGCTGTCGGTTTAAGTCCTCCAAAAGATTATGAAAAATTATCTAAAGTATTTGGAATCGAGTTAAATGAATATAATTTCTGCAATACTCAATCCTTTTCGCCTGTTGAGACTTCAAGACCCGGAATATATGTATGTGGTGCTTTTTCAGGCCCAAAAGATATTCCAGAAACAGTGACCGAAGCAAGTGCTGCAGCAGGCTGTGCTGGAGCCCTTTTAGCACCAGCTAGACATTCAATGATTATTAAAAAGACTTATCCTGAGGAAATTAATGTTCAAGGCCAGCCTCCAAGAATAGGTGTCTTTATCTGCCATTGTGGAATTAATATTGGTGGTGTTGTTAATGTTCCTGAAGTAACTGAATATGCAAGTAAATTAAAGGATGTAGTTCTTGCTGATAGGAATTTATATACATGTTCAGCTGATACTCAAGAAATCATTAAAGAGAAAATCAAGGAATATAATTTAAATAGAGTTATTGTGGCATCATGCACACCAAGAACTCATGAACCGCTGTTTCAAGAAACAATAAGAGAAGCGGGGTTAAATCGATACCTATTTCAAATGACCAATATCAGAGATCAATGTTCTTGGGTACATATGCATGAACCAAAAAGTGCTACTGAAAAAGCTAAAGATCTAGTCCGAATGGCTGTAGCAAAAGCCAGAAAAATTCAGCCATTACAAAGATTAATATTAAATGTAAATCATAACGCTATGGTTATAGGCGGGGGCATTACTGGAATGACTGCTGCATTGCTACTAGCAAATCAAGGATATAACACATTCCTTATAGAAAAGAATTCAGAGCTGGGAGGCTTTGCCAGAAATATTCATTATACATTGGAAAATGATGATGTACTATCATTTATCAAGAAATTAACAGATGAAATAAAACAGAATGATAAAATTACAGTTTTTACAGACTCAGTAATTGAAGATATATCGGGCTACGTTGGCAATTTTAAAACTAATATTGTTAATGCTAAAACAGATGAAAAATTCCTATTGGAACATGGAGCGATTATTGTAGCTACAGGTGCTAAAGAATATACCCCTGACGAATATCTATACAATGTCGATAAGAGAGTTATAACCCAAATTGAACTTGAAAAAATGATTTTAGAAAATTCAAAAATCTCTCAGATTAATAGAATCGTTATGATCCAATGTATCGGATCAAGGAATGAGGAACATCCTTACTGTAGTCGTATTTGTTGTGGTGAGGCGATTAAAAATGCCATTAAAATTAAAGAAATAACCCCTAATACGGAAGTAATTATTTTATTCAGAGATATTCGGACTTACGGATTTAAAGAAAAATATTATAGAAAAGCTCGTCAAATGGGAGTTCTTTTTATACGTTATGAACAAGAAAATATGCCTAAACTTGAAGTTGTAAATGAACATTTAAAATTAACAGTTAAAACTGCTCGGAATAGAACTTTAATTATAGAACCAGATCTTTTTGTCCTAAGTACAGGGATTGTCATGCCTGAAGAAAATGAAAACTTAGCAAAAATGTTAAAAGTTCCTTTAAATGATGATAACTTCTTTTTAGAAGCTCATATGAAATTACGTCCTGTTGATTTTGCTACAGAAGGAGTTTTTCTGGCTGGTTTATGTCATTCTCCTAAATCTATCAAAGAATGCATTACACAAGCCAATGCTGCAGTTTCCCGTGCTTGTACAATATTATCAAAAGAATTCATCGAATCAGAAGGAAAATTAGCTCAAGTAAATACGAACAGATGTAGTGGATGTGGACTCTGTGTTTCGGTATGTGCATATAATGCAATATCATTAAATGATGAGACCGGCAAAGCAGAAGTAAACTCTGCATTATGCAAAGGATGCGGGGCATGCTCCGCAAATTGTAGATGTTCTGCAATAGATATTTTAGGATTTACAAATGAACAAATTTATTCTATGATCTTAGAAAAATAAAATTGTTAGATAGGTGTATAATATGACAGAAGTTGTAGAAAAAAGAGAATTAATTGAAGAAAAAGAATGGGAACCCAAGATAATCGCGTTCCTCTGTAATTGGTGCTCTTATGCAGGTGCAGACCTTGCTGGAGTTAGTAGAATACAATATCCGCCAAATATTAGAATTATTAGAGTCCCGTGTTCAGGACGAGTTAATCCTTATTTTATCATAAAGAGTTTACAACAAGGCTGGGATGGAGTTTTAGTTTCTGGCTGTCATCCTGGGGACTGTCATTATATTAGTGGTAATCTGGTTGCTAGAAGACGATTCAGCGTGCTCCATGACCTATTAGAATTTTTCGGCATTGAACCTGATAGGATTAATTTTTCATGGGTATCGGCAGCTGAAGGCCAAAAATTTGCTGAAATTATTAAATTGGTAGTAGAAAAAGTCAAGAAACTGGGCCCAAATAAAAAATTAATAAAAAGTGATTTGTAATGTCTGAAATTGAAGAAAAATTAAGATCTATAGTTAAGAATCTACTTAAAGATAAAAAAGTAGATGTTGTTATTGGATATGAAAACGCTACTCTTCCTCTAAGAACAAGACCATGTCTTATTTCTGAGGTTGAAGATGCGGATAGGCTCGTTTGGAATAGTGCTTGTAGTTCTAATCTTGCAAAATATTTACCTTATTTGGACAAAAATATAAAAATAGGAGTCGTCTCGAAAGGATGTGTAGGAAGAACTATAATTCATCTCAGTCAAGAGAAACAAATTGACCGAAATAATATAATTATCATTGCAATACCATGTTCAGGTATTGTTGATAGAAGAAAAATTGAAAGTGAATTATTGAATACAGAAATTTTGGATTACAAAGAAACAAAAGAAAAACTAATTCTTAAAATTGATGGTTCCGTAAAAGAATTCCAAAAATCTGATTATTATAATAATATGTGTGTGGTCTGTAAATATAGGACACCGCCAATTTATGATGTCTTGGTAGATGAAATTAGTCAAAACGCTTCAATTGGAGATTATGATAAATTAAATGAAATTGAAAATATGACATATAATGAGCGGTGGGAATATTTCACCAAATTATTAGATAAATGCATAAGATGTTATTCATGTAGAGAAGCATGTCCTATGTGTTATTGTGATTTATGTTTTGTAGACCAATCACAGCCAACTTGGTTTGATAAAACTCCCGATATTTCTGAAATAATAATTTTTCACTTAATAAGAGCAATGCATCTTGCTGGTCGATGTGTAGGTTGTGGTGATTGCTCAAATGCATGTCCAATGGGAATTGATTTAACGATCATTAATCAAAAATTAGAAAAAATTGTTAAAGATCGATTCGATTTTATAGCAGGAGTGGATTTAGACACGCCACTACCGCTTGCAACTTATAAATTTGATGATAAAGAGGATTATATGATAAAAGAATAGCCAGGTGGTGTATGATTTGGATATAAAATTTATTGAAAAAAATGAACTTGCTAAATTTGTTAATGAATTGAATACCAAATATAATATCTATGCCCCTGTTAAAGTAGATGATATTATAGATTATAGAAAAATAACCGATGCCTCTGATATAGTTCCTAAATTTTTTAATTCAGTAGTTCCTCCAAAAAAAGTTCTATTTCCTCAAAAGGAAATACTTTTCAAATTCCGTTATGTAAACAATAAAATCCAGTTGAATGATGTTTCTCCAGAGATAAATAACACTATTCTATTATTTATAAGAAATTGCGATGCACAAGGTATTAAAATATTAGAGAATTTTTTTGGACAAACCCCTCATAAGGATAAATTCTTCCTTGAAAGAAGAAAAAAATGCGTTATTATTGGTTTGGCATGTAATAAACCCAGATCTACATGTTTTTGCACCTCAGTAGGAGGTTCTCCTTTCGGTGAAGAATTTTTTGATATAATTTTCATAGATCTAACGGATAAATTCCTTATAAAAGGAATTTCGGAAAAAGGCAAAAAATTATTGGATTCTATTGGTTGGTTAAGAGACGCTTCATTAATTGATATACAAAAAATAGATGAACTATCCGAAAAGGCTAAGGCTTCTATTAAATTTAATATAAACATAAATGAAATTAAAGATATTTTAGATAATTTATACGATGATCCTTTATGGTCTGAACTAGGCCAAGTCTGTATTGGTTGTGGCACATGCGCATTTCTCTGTCCTACATGTTCGTGTTTTGATGTTATTGATGAACGATTAACCAAAACTGAAGGTCAGCGAGTTAGAATTTGGGATACCTGTCAATTTTCTCTATTTACTTTACATGGTTCGGGGCATAATCCTAGACCTACTAAAAAAGAAAGAACAAGACAAAGAATATATCATAAATTCAACTACTATCCGAAAAATTATGATCTTATTGGATGTGTAGGTTGTGGTAGATGTATTCTATATTGTCCTACGAACTCAGATATACGAGAAACTCTAAAAGAGATATGCAAAAAATCTGAAATTATAAAGGATATTGTTGTATAATGTTTATTATGAAAATAAAAATAGTTGATGGTATATAGAAATGTTAAACCTTTATCTCCCAAAATTGTGTACAATTAAAAATATTATTCAAGAAAATGAAGCAAACGATTTGAAAACATTCGAATTAGTTTTCCAAAATAAAAGCGATGAAGAAAATTTTAACTATATTCCAGGACAATTTGCTGAACTCAGTATAATAGGTATTGGTGAATGCCCAATAGGTATCGCGAGTTCTCCAACAGAAAAAGGATCGCTTAAATTTACGATTAAAAAAGTAGGAACCGTCACTACAGCGTTTCATGAATGTCATGTTGGTGATGAAGTAGGTATTAGAGGTCCTTTTGGAAATGGTTGGCCTATAGATTATTTAAAAGGACAAAATGTTGTAATAGTTGGCGGAGGTTTCGCTTTTTCTACATTAAGATCACTAACTGAATATATTCTACATAAAGACAATCGCCGTTTTTATGGTGATTTGACTGTTATTTATGGTGCTCGTAATTCTGGAGAAATGTTGTATAAGGAGGATTTAAAAAGGTGGCAAAAAAGGGACGATCTGAATTTAGTATTAACAATTGACAAACCAGAACCCGACTGGGAATATAATGTAGGTTATGTACCTGATATTGTTAAAAAAGTTTCCCCATCTTCCTATAACTCAACTGCTTTAGTCTGTGGGCCTCCTATTATGATTAAATTTTCAATACCGGTATTAAAAGAATTAGGATTTGAAGATGAAAAAATTTTATTATCTTTAGAAATGCGAATGAAATGCGGGGTCGGAAAATGTGGCAGGTGTAATATCGGAAATAAATTTGTCTGTTTGGATGGTCCCGTATTTTCTCAAGCGGAATTAAAAGCTTTACCAAAAGAATATTAGTAAATTCTAATATATTATAATTTAAATGGAGGATTAATGATTGAAAGTTAATAATATTTCAGAACCTG
>CAZYEE010000158.1:0-8426 GCA_964646355.1 uncultured archaeon
AGGAACTTCACAAATTGGTAAACTTAACCCTACTGGTAGTGGAGGTGCCTATGAGGATGTTGTTCCAGGTAATAATTATATTTATGCTGCCCAGAATGGTGTAAACGACGCTGCATTGGTAATAATTTCATTAGCTAATCCTGCTTCTCCCACCGTAATTGGAAAGGGCCCACGCCAAGGTTCTGATTCTGCTCATTGTGTTTCGGTCAATAATTTGGAAACTGTAGCCGTTATTGGAGCAAGTTCCAATGTATACATTTATGATATTAGTGATAAATCTAATCCCAACTTAACTTCTGTAGTAACTGTAGGTAGTACCGTATATGATATCCAAATTGTCGGAAATCTTGTATATTGTGCTGCTTATAGTACTGGACTTCCTGTAATAAACATAACAAATATCTCAAATCCTGAGTTAATCTTCAACGGTAAATATCAAGGATATAGCAATCATTATATGGAAGGCCTTTATGTAGATTCTAGTAGAAACCTTATATATGGAGCTGCAGGCGATTATGCATTAATTTTTCAAATAAACTCATCTAAACTACCCGATCCTCCAGCTGAATTATATTTAAGTAGTTATACCATGTGGGGCGTCGCTAAATTAAGTGACACCAAAATTGCAGTTGGGGATAGCTATGGGAATATGTATTTAATTGATACTACAAATCCAAGTTCTCCATCACTTTCAGATTCAAGTAATACAGGGACTTGGATATATGAAATAGTTCCAATAAGCGGCAAATATTTAGTATTAACAGCAGATAATACTTATGGATTATGTGTTGTAGATTATACTTCTGGTAAACCATCTTTAGTCCGAAAAATGAGCCCACAAGTAACTGGATTAAGTGCCACTATTTTCAATACATATGCAATACTGGCGGCATCAAGTTATGGTTTATATATATAACCTTAATGATTGTATATCCTCTGTTATAACATTTCCTGTACCTGGATTTCTTACATATTATTCAATAATAGGGCTAGCAATAACAATAATTTTCATTAGATATTATCTATACAAAAGAAATTATAAATTGTAAATGGAAAACAGGCTATCATATAAATTTTTAATTTTTATTTTTTTGTTACATTTAATTGCATCTCAATTTTTTAATGTGAATATAAGATTGTAATTTTAAATTCTCACTTAAAAATTTTAAATTCAATCTTTAAAAAATAAGGTGGTATTGTCTTTTCAATATATACACCAATTCTACTAGCATGATAATCAAAAATACTAAATTTCTAAAGTTTTTAACTTACTTATTTATTTTTATTAACAATTTTTCTCAAGATCTCGTTATTATTAAAAAAATTGAATATAAAAATCAAAACTTTTATAAAATTTAATTCTATCTTTAATCAAAATAGGTTTTTTCTCCGAATTATGAAAAATTTAAATAAAACATCTACCAAATTTCATTCGGACTTAATTTCCGATGAAAATTTCATATCAAGTTTAATAATAAAAGAATGTAAAATTTAATTATTCATATTTTAAACATAACAATGAAAGGAATATAAATAATAAGAATTTTAAAAATTAGGTCGGGTGAGTTAAATTGAGTAGCATATTAGATGTTATTAAATCAAGACATAGTGTAAGAAAATTTACAGATCAGCCGGTTTCAGATGAAGATTTAAATGCAATATTAGAAGCTGCAAGATGGGCTCCCTCAGGTACCAATAAACAGCCATGGCATTTTATCATAATTAAGAATAAAGATACACAATATAAATTAGCTGATTTAATGCCTTGGGGAAGATTTATTAAGAATGCACCTATTGCAATTGCAGTTTTAGTGCAATTGAAATCAATGTGGGCTATCCTGGACGGTGCAATTGCAATGACACATATAACTTTAGAAGCGGCAGCTAGGGGCTTGGGAACTTGTTGGTGTGCTTGTTGGCCCAATATCGAACAGAATCCCGAATTAGAGAAAAAAATTTTCGATATTTTAGGTGTTCCCGAAAAACTGCAACCTAAAATGAAATTAATAACAATAACTCCACTAGGCTATCCCGCTGAAGATGGGATAAAAGAAACTACTCGAAAGGATTTATCCAAAATGGTACATTATGAAAAATTTTAAAAAAGGCTCTTATTTTGAAAAATTTGATAAACAAAATATTTCTTAAATTAAAATATTTGATATTTTCTTATTTCTGGTCAATAGAAGGTGACATTTAGAAATGGTAGGACCTTTAGAAGGTATAAGAATTCTTGATTTAACTGCCTTGTTTCCTGGGCCTTATGGAATGCGATTATTAGCGGATTATGGAGCAGAAGTTATAAAAATAGAGTATAAAAATAAACCGGACCTTTCAAGATATCTACCGCCTTTTGTGAAGAGAAAAGATGGTAAAAATGGTAAATGTAGTTTTTTTCATCATTTTTTAAATAGAAACAAGAAACATTTAAGCTTGAATTTAACAACTCTTGAAGGTTTAGAAATTTTTAAAGGTTTAGTAAAACAATCTGATGTTATTGTAGTGCAATATAGACCAGGTGTAGTTGAGAAATTAGGTATTGATTATGAATCTATGAAAAAAGTAAATCCTAGAATTATTTACTGCTCGATTACAGGTTATGGAGAGAGTGGGCCCTATAAGTTTTATCCGGGTCATGATTTAAATTATATTGGTATAGCGGGCGTCGGGGCTGTATATAGAGATAAGAACGGACCCATTTTACCAGGACTTCAATTAGCAGATATAATAGGTGGTGGATTATATTCAGTAATAGCAATATTAATGGCTTTGATATATCGTGAGAAAACGGAGAAGGGTCAATTCTTAGATATTTCAATGACCGATGGAGCTTTATCTTTATTAGCTCTTCCTCTCGGACAATACTTGGCGGGAGGTGAGGAATGGATTCCAATTCTTGAAAAAATGACCTTAACTGGTGGCACACCTTCGTATCAGATATTTAGAACCAAAGATAATAAATTCTTAGCAGTAGGGGCTCTGGAACCTAAATTTCATAATAAATTATATGAAATATTGAATATTGATATAAATACTGGAAAAGATACTGGAGAAATGATAAAAGAAAAGCTGGCTAAAAAGTTTTTGGAGAAAACGAGAGATGAATGGGTTAACGAATTAATCGATAAAGATGTGTGTGTCACTCCACTATATGAAATACATGAAGTTCCAAACGATCCACAAGTTCAAGCAAGAGAAATGATAATCGAGGTCGAGACTGAAGAAGGTCCTGTAAAACAAATCGGGTATCCTTTAAAATTTAGCGATAGTAATGCAGAATTCAGATGCAGTGCAGCAGTTAAAGTGGGCAGAGACTCGAAAGAGATACTTAAAGAGTTTCTTGGATATTCAGACGAAAAAATTAAAGAATTAAGAAAGAAGAATGTCATTTAAATTTATAATTAAAAAGCTTTTCATCAATACGCATAAGATTTTTAGTAAACCAATAAGTAAACCAACAAATAAACCAACAAATAAACCAATAATTACTGATAGAAAAATATATGATAATCATCGCTAACAAGAATCTTTTATATTCTTTTGTTTACCATTATTATTTTATGGTAAAGGAATTAGGAGTTGCTTATTATGGAAACCTTTTCTTAGACCATGCAATAAATGATCTAAAAGAAATGACAGAACATGGCTGTAATTCCATTTTAATTGCAATGTCTGAATATGATTGGGAAGTATGGAGAAAAAATATTTTCGAGATAGCAAAAGCTGCTAAAACTCAATTTGATTTTAATGTATATATCAATTTATGGTCATGGGGTGGAATATTTGGGGGCGAAGCACCATCATTCTATCTTCATCGTAATGTAGAATCAAGACAAATTGTTTCTAATAATAATATACAATTACCAGCTGCATGTCCAAATACTAGAAAATTCAAAAATTATCTTTTTGGTGCTATTGAAAAAATAGCCACAGTTAAGTATATAGATGGCTTTTTTTGGGATGAACCTCATTATTATTATCTATCCAAATCTGGAAATAATTATTCTTGTAGATGCAATGAATGTCAAACTCTTTTTGAAAAAATTTTCAACAAACCAATGCCCACCACGTTAACAGAGGATGTAATAAAATTCAAAGAAAAATCTATAATCAATTTTTTGAGAGAAATTTCTCAAAAAGTTAAGGATGCTGATTCATCTAAGAAAATAACAGTTTGTTTAGTACCACCACCTATAGAAACAGGGATTTCAGATTGGGATTATTTATGTTCCGAATTGAATGATGTTATTGATGTATTTGGGTCCGATCCCTATTGGTTATTATTCGGTAAATCGCTTAGATATGTGGAAAAATATGCATCAAAGACTGTTGAACTCGCACGGAAATATAATTTAGAATCACAATTATGGTGTCTTGGATTCCTCATTCCTAGAAAAAAAGAAGATGAATTAAGGGAAGCAATTCAAATATTCGACAAATACAAGGTAGATTCAATATTTACATGGTGTTATAGAGGAGCTGAAGGAATGTTTATCGAATCACATAATCCCAAAAAAGTCTGGCAAATTATAGGCGATACATATAATGAAATTAAAAGAAAATACAATCTATAAATTTATAATTGAATAAATATTTATCGATACATTAGATTTATCAGTTAAAAAAAGAAGGTAGTATATTAAATGTTATGTTTATAGATTAAATGTTCTATCAGATTTTAAAAAATCACAAATTAAAATATGGAAATATTCTTTCCTTTATTGCTTTTATTAAGTCATCAGTTAATTGCTCAATTTTATTACAATTCTCTTCGTTCAATTTTCTTCTTGGATTAAAATCATCAATTAATTTGGGAGATGGTGTTTTGCCAATCAACTCTTTGCAAAAATTGGACCATGATTCGGGCACTTCTTCTGGAAGTTCATTTAATTTTTCACACATCACTGAATAATAAATTGTCCATGATTTTCCAACTATATCTGGAGAATATCCACCACCACCCAGAGCGATCCATCTACCATTACAAATATCATGGACCAAATCATGTATTAATTCCGCAATTTGTTTATAAGTTGAAGTAGATAGTGCCATCATTGTTAGAGGATCTGTAAAATGTGTATCGACTCCCAATTGAGTAATTAGTACATCTGGATTATAATTCTTTAAGATAGGTCTAACTGTCTCATTTAGGATTTTTAAATAAGGGTCTTCAAAGATATATGGCGGGGCTGTAATATTAACGCAGTAGCCTTCACCTTCATCTTCTCCAACTTCATCTAAATAACAAGTACCCGGAAAGAGAGTCCGCGGATGTTGGTGAATTGATATTGTTAATACATTTGGAAGTTTATAATAGATATATGCCATACCATCTCCTGCATGCGCATCCACATCTAAATAAGCTATTTTTTTAACTTTATAATTCTTAATGAGATATGCCGCGGTTATTGCACAATCATTAAGAATGCAAAAGCCCGATGCTCGGTCCCTTCTACCAGTTTTTACTCTATTACCGTCAGCATCCATCGCACTTGATCCCATCGCATGATGTAATCCTCCACTAATATTAAATGCATGTTTTGTCTTATCCTTCATTACAAGATCTGCAGCGACCAACGAAGCTCCCACATATAATCTCGAGGAATCATACATATTTGGAAATATTGGATTGTCCCCTGGGCCCAATCCATATTCCCATACTGGGCCCCCATGATAATTTGGATCTGAAACTTCTTTTAATACATTAATATAAGCCTCTCCATGTATTAATTTAATCTCATCATCTGTAGCATATCTTGCTTCCTCTACTTTAGCCTCATTATTATCTATGAGCCCAAATTCCTCAATTAGCCTTCTTGTAAGCTTAAGTCTTTTTGGGGTTAAAGGATGTTGTGGTCCAAAATCGTAATTCTGAAATTCTTCAGAATCTATTAAAACTGCTTTCATCTTTTAACCAACTCGAATCTCAGAAAAATTTCAAATATTCAAATATCATTATAGTTGTAAATCTATATTTAAAGGATTTAACTGAAGGTATTTTAAATTCGAATTTTTTCTTTTTTACTTTGTTATAATTATTATAGATTAATATTGAATTTTTCTCCTTTTTTCTATTTATAATTTTTATTATCAATGCTTTTAGATATTTAATGGATTGAATTATTAAGTAAACTAATATTATGAATAAAAATGACCTTATATGTAAATTAGGCTGTGATTTATTGAAATAAATTACATTCTTGAACATCTCAGATGTTATTTATATTAACGGATTATATGTAATTTAATTTGATAGCAAAAAGGTATCTAAAATTGTTATTAGTATAAAAAATTTAAAAATAGAACTATAAATTGCTATTTAATTTTAATTGATATTTCAAGTGTCAATTTATTTTTATTTCAGACCCACAGTTCATGCAGAATTTACTGTTGATTGGATTTAAGGTTTCGCATATTTTGCATTGTATTACTTTTCCAAACAATATTTTTTGAGTTGTGATATCTCTTTTACAGTTTCTACAGAATAGAGCTGAAATTAAGTTAATAGTGCCACAATCAGGGCATTTTTTAATCATTTCAAGTAAAAAGGGTTGGGCACTTTTTTCTCTTCGTATCATGTTGATCAATAAGAATATAACAAAAACAAGGAAACCTGGTAATAATATTATGGAGGCGTTTGGTAATATATTCATAAATCCTGATTCTGAGTAAGGTATTAAAGCAATTCCTAATAAAATTAAGAAAATAATGATTTTGAGATTAGTTCGTCGGGTAGTTTTCTTGATAAAAGTTTCTTTGGTATAAAGTATATTTGATATACTAGCATTTCCTTTTTTGAAAACCTTAATATTTTTTATATTTTTTCTAATTCCCATATAGACGCTTAACAAAAACAATATGAGCGAGGTAAATGAAATGGAAATGATTTTAAGATACAAACTTGGAATTTCAATTCCAAATATTTCGATAGGTGGTACACCACTCTGGTCTACGATGTAGTATCGGACCCAAGAAATATTTGCCCCTATTTGGAGCATTAATATGCAGATTATTATTATGAGTATAGCGCTAATAAATCCAATGATCATTCTTCCAAAACTAAATTTTTCAATACGAATGTTTAATGTAATTTCTCTATAAAGCCAAACGATATAAATATACAAGGATAAAAATAGCATTACTATCAAAATTATTGTTGACAATTCATATAAATGAAATTGTGAACTTAAGAACAAGGAGATCGATACACCAATTATTAGACCAATTATACCTACTAAATATATGTATTTTAATTCTTTAGATTCTTTACCAGGCTCTAATAAAATATCTGATGGAATTCGAGGTGGAGCTGGGATAATTTCATTTTTTAAATCTAATAATTTAGAAATTTCTGTACTTCTTGATTTTTTAATATTATCTTCAATTCTTTTCTTTAATTTGTTAAGAAATTCTTTAGATTTTACTGATGCACTTCTTCTTGAGACTGTGTATGCTATTCCCATGACAACTCCTACAACAGCGGAAATCAATATAATCATAATAAAATCGGAATCAGATAAATTCAAAGTCGGAAATGCGGGATAAATCAAATGTGATCTTACTTCAAGTAGTGTAATTGAGATACCAGCTTGGTCTGTGCTGACGATATAATAATAAACGTGCTCAATATTTGTATTAACAAATGGACCGAAAGTATAGGTATATAAATGGGTGGTTGAATTATATTGCATTATAGCAGAACTCCAAGCCGAGTTCTCATCGTATCTATAGAAAATAGTTATATTCTTTATATATTTTTCATCATTTAATACATAAAATTGAATTGTAATTGTATTTTTCTCTTCGATTTTATAATCTGTCGGTCTGGTTATTTTTGAAAAAGTAATTTGAGGTGATAATATTGTAAAATATTCTGATTTGTATCCAAATTTATCAAAATCATAAATATCATCAGGATAAATCAGCACATTAAATGTATAATATTCTAATTCATAATTTTTCGGTATTGTATATGTATATAAAGAACCCTCAATTTCTTTATCCGCTTCTACTATGAAATTTTTAATTGTGCCATTCTTAAAATAATAAGTTATATTAATTTTAGTTATATTTACGTCTTCCATTAAATCTAAATTAATGTCATTCACTACCAATGAGATATTTATTGTTATATCATCATAAGTCCTTAAAGTTATATCTCTAATAATGTTGGCACTTAATTTTGAAAAACTACTTCCTGAAACGAACTGTTCATGGATCGCAGAACTATTTGCATAATTTCCTCCTTCATCAACAATTCCCACTTTGTACCACAGTTCATTATTATCAGTTATTTTATCATCAATAAACCTTAAATCAGTACTATTAGAAATATCTGGATAGTTGATGATTCCAATGATTCTAAAATTGGAATTAGACGGAATTGTATTGTTTCCTTTAGTAAAGTTGGCTTTATATATAATATA
>CAZYEE010000158.1:8436-9247 GCA_964646355.1 uncultured archaeon
TTTACCAGTTAAATTAATTCCATAATTATCAGACCAGTTGATTATTACATTATACGGTGCGACCGTTTGTTTTGATTCAATTATTATTGTGGGAGCTAAAGGCGGAATACACGAATTATTAATAAAATAATTGTTATTCATGAAGTTATAATCGTTAATATAGCTATTATTGACTGTAATATTTGAATTATCAAGTAAATGGATTGTATCAAGAAGCACAATGTTATAAAAATAAGCTATTGAGTTGTCATAAAGGTAAATTAACTTAATTCTTGAATTATTAACTGTAATTGTATTATTGGCATTGCCACGCAATGTTGTTATATTGCAATTATAAACCACTAGATTAGTAAGGTTGTACGACTTAACCCATAAGAACCCAGGTTCGATAAATTCAGAATTATTAATATTTATATATCCATTTTCAATCCATAACAAGTTGTTAAATGAGGTATTGCTAAATTTTTGTTGATATTTCATCTCATATTCGCTATGTATTTTGGCGATGCCTAAAATAATACAATTCTCAAATTCCGAGTTAAAATTGATAAGAGAAAATAGATCATTTATTACTCTTCCCATATTTAAATCATTATGAAATGTACAGTTGTAAAAGTAATATGTAGTATTGTCATATGCTGAAAATTCTGTCGTACCTGTGAAAATGCAGTTATTAAATGTGGCATTTCCCATAGTCAAAAACATGGAATCTTCCAGTATTGAAACATTAATAAAATTAATATTGGTATATGTAAGATCTACTAATTTAATATAACTCGATTTATATGATTTAATTTTAGAGTTAAAAATG
>CAZYEE010000159.1:0-9240 GCA_964646355.1 uncultured archaeon
ATTTTTATATCACCTTTTTTTTCTATATCTTCAAACGCATTCCAATTCTTGATCTGTATGAAAGGTTTATATAGATATTCTCTTATAAATTTACATGAGAAAAAAACAAGCCCGTGTAGTATAGTCAGGCCGAGTATTTACGGCTGTCACCCGTAAGACCCGAGTTCAAAACATGTCTTGGATGACGAGGCATGCGAACACATCTCGGCACGGGCGCCAATAAAAATTTCTAATAATATGATTAAAAATAGAGGAGATCTTTAAAAAATGGACGCGTAGCTCAGCCAGGATATAAATTCGAAATCAGAAATAACTGAAAGAGCGATGGGCTTTTATAGATTCCTCCCAGATGAAGAGAAATCCCAAGATACCCATTGGTCGCGGGTTCAACTCCCGTCGCGTCCGCCATTCTCTTTTTGTCTTATTTTTATCTTATTAAGAATTTTAAAAGGATACTGATAAGAATATCCAAATTTAATTTACAGTCTAAAAGGGGATGAAATTATATAGATTCTTTTATATTTTAAGAATATAGACCGTAAAACAATGAATTTAAAATAATTTTTAAAAACATTTTAATAGAGTTTGATGTAAAGAAAATTTATATTGATACAAATAAATATGAGTAATAAATTAAATAAAATAAAGAAAAAAGAGAGTTCAAATAAATAGAGGCAAAGGCTTAAATGTTATCAATAGTGGAGTTAACGAAATATTTTAAAAATATTAAAGCATTGGACAGGGTATCATTTGAAATAGAGAAGGGAAAAATAGTAGGATTATTAGGTCCGAATGGTGCTGGGAAGACCACAACAATCAGGATAATAACGGGGATAATACCGAAGACATCAGGAAAGATATTATATGAGGGGAAGGAGTTAGATCCAAGAAAAAGGGAGTGGAAGCAGAGATTTGGAGTAGTGCCAGAGGTTTCGAATGCGTTTTTAGATTATAATGTGATCAAGAATTTAAGATTCATTAGCGGGATATACAAAATACCCAGAAAGGAAGCGATGAAAAGATCGAAGGAGTTAATAAAAGAGTTTGGGATAGAGCATAGGGTGAATATAAAAACGAAAAAGTTATCGAAAGGAGAAAAGCAGAGATTGAATCTATGTTTAGCGATGATCCATGATCCTGAGATTTATTTTTTGGACGAGCCTACTACGGGTCTGGACATTAGGTCGACGCAATTAATTAGGAATAAAATACTTGAGTTGAAGAGGCAGAATAAGACGATTTTATTGACTACACATAATTTAATAGAAGCAAACAAGTTATGTGATAAAATAATAATTTTAAATAAGGGAAAGGTAGTTGCAATTGGAACGACTGACGAGTTAAGACAGAAATTTGCGCCGTATTGCAAGATATCAATAGATATAGATACTAAGATAGATGAGAAAGAGATATTAAAATCAATAGAGATAGACCATGAGTTTGATAAGATAAAAAACAGGGTGAATTTTTATTCAAAATGTCCATTTGATGATTTTATAAGAATATGTGAATTATTTCAAAAGTATGATATAAAGCCCATAAATTTGGAGATAAAGCCATCCTCACTGGAGGAGATATTTCTAAAGATTTTGGGGGAGGCATGAGTAATGAATATAAGGCAATTAATAGCGCTGGTTAGAAAAAATATTGAATTATATTTTAATAAGGGTCCGGTAATAATATTTGGATTATTATTTCCGTTTTTTTTATGTTTAGCGTGGATATTAGGAAGGAGTATTCCGGCTGAGCATTTGATAAGTGCATTAATAGCAATATCAGTGTTTTTTTCTGGGACAGCAATATCGCCAGTAATTTTTCCGTGGGAGACGAGGGAGAAAAATTTAGAGATAGCGCTTTCGGCGCCAATTTCGTTATGGGATATTATTTTTGGAGTTGCGATTTCATCAATGATTTATAGCATAATTTTAACATTAGCAATATCGATAATATTTGTGATAGGATTGGGAATTTCCATAATATTAGTGGGCTGGGCTTTTATTGGACTTGTTTTAATGTCATGGATTAGTTCATTTATTGGAGTTTTGATGTCAGCGGTCCCAACAGACAGAACTGCAAACATAATGATAATTAGTTCGTTAGTTAAATTTCCGTTGGTTTTTATCAGTGGAATTTTTATTCCGATAAATCAATTAAGCGGGGTATTATTGATTTTAGCGTTATGTAGTCCAATAACATATTTTATAGATTATTTATATGGATTTTTTGGGATTAATACGTTGATGTTGACAATAGATATTACTGTTTTAATTATATGGGCGGTAGCGTTAGCAATTTTGACTTATTTAGCGCACAAAAGGACCATCTTAAAAAGATTCAGTTAAATAGAAAAAAAGACAAGAAATAAATATTATTTGACTAATAATTATATGACTTTAAATTATTTTTATTAAAAAATAAAACGGAGAGAAATGAAAGCTGTTTATGATCTTGAAATAAAGAAAAGACATTTAATAGATTACATATACCTCCTAAGAGTTGCAAAATTTTCCAAAAGGGGTATTATTAAACTCTTTAAAGATCCTTCGATGATAATTTCAAAATTTAAAGAATATGGATATGATAAAGTAAAAGGATTTCTTTTATCGAATAAAAATGAATTAGATTATTATAAAAAGTTTGAAGAATTATTTGATGAAAGTTATTTATCTGACAATAAATATAAAGAAATTGAAAATATGGTAGATTTTTGTATAGCAAACAATATACAAATTTATAAGCCATATGATGGAAAAATGCCAAAAATTTTTGATAAAATCGATGACAATTTTAAGGATTTAATATTTGTAAAAGGAAATATTTTAGATTCAGATATTAAATCTTACTCTATTTGCGGTAGCAGAAATCCAACTCCTGAGGCACTTGAAAAAACTAGAAAAATAGCTTATTATTTATCATCAAATGACCTCACATTAATTAATGGATTTGCAAGGGGTATTGATATTGAAGCATTTAAAGGAGCTTTAGATGCAAAAGGGCGCTATATTGGGGTATTAGGATCGGGAATTGAAAATATATATCCTCCTGAGCATAAGAAATTCGAAAAAATCATAATAAAAAATGGCGCAATTATTTCTCAAAGGCTTATTTGGAAACGAGTAAATAAAGTTTCTTTGCAAATGAGAAATAGATTTTCATCTCAATTATCATTAGGAACTATTTTTATTGAAGGAAATTATAAATCTGGAACAAAATGGCAGTTAAAATTTGCTAAAGAAGTAAATAAGCCGATATTTTATTTAGAACCTGAAAATTGGCATCATCAAAATTCTCATGTACCTAAAATCGTAAAGTCTGAAGGTGGATATAAAATTAATAAAGATTTATCAAATCTAGAAGAAGTAAAATCTATATTATTAGAAGCTTATCTTAAAATAAAATAAAATGACAGGATGATGCCGCATAGAATCAATAAAATTTGATTGCGGGTTTTTTAAAATTATTAATTATGGAAATAAGTATATTGAAGGTAATTTCAATTTAAATGCGAGAGCAGATAATAATTCTATTACAAAAAGGAATTATGTTTTTTTTAATCAAGATAATTTTGAATATATTCATAAATTTAATAGAAGAAATATTTCAATTAATATTTTTTCAATAGGTCCATATATTTCTTATCATATATATCAAAGATTTTTATACTCCGAATTTGTTTCCCATTTTTTCCTAAAAAATATTAAATTCAAAATCTAACAAGATAAATGAACCCAATCAATCTAATCAATTAATCCAAATATTAAAAAATAATTTGAGAATTTTATCCAACTTTTCTGCGTATTATCTAAAAAAAACAATTACTTTGTCTGGATATATCGTTTCAGTTCCTCCCAAACCGAAATATGGATATAATTCAGTAGATATTATAGCTCAAGAGTTTTCAAAAATTTTTAAATTAAAATTATTAGATAATTTTATAATTCGATCGAATAATGAGCAAAAAATTTTTTATTTTAACCAAAATATTAAAGAAAAAATTATGATAGATGAATCCATCATAATTGTTGATGATATTTTTACATCGGGAGAGACTTTTGAAAATATTTATTATGTTTTAGAATCCAATAATTTTGTTACAAAAAATCTGACATGGATAACTTTAGGACGAACTCTTTATGGTGATGAACTTAGAGAATATTCTAATTTATTTTTGTCCACCAAAATATCTTAAGGATATGAAGTTACTTATTAAGTTTTCATAAAATTTATATTGAAAATTATCATTTTATAGTGAATTAAAACCATTAGTTGGGCAAAAAATAAAAATTTAAAGAATTATAGTTAGAAAAATTCGAGTAGAAAAATATTTTTTGTAAAAAATTAAGTATTTTTATTAAAATTAAAATTATAAGTAAAATTTGAATTAACTATGTAAAAAATTCAGATTAATCTAATTCTCGTTTAATCTTGATTAAAATAGATGTTAATAGAGATGAAGTGATGAAAAATGGATTATGAGGATATAATATATGAGGAAAAAGATGGTGTAGCTAGAATAACGATAAACAGGCCACATAGACTAAATGCGTGTACACAGAGAACGGTACATGAGTTAATAGATGCGTTTAATAGATGTATGAGCGAGGATATTGGTGTTGTAGTATTTACGGGTGCAGGAGAAAGAGCTTTTTGCGTGGGTGGAGATCAGACGACTCGAGAGAAAGGTGGATATAAGGGGCAATATATTTTGCCATTAGAGGTGGGGTGGCAGACAGTGACTCATCAAATTCGAACCTTACCTAAACCTGTGATTGCTAGAGTTAATGGTTATGCGATAGGTGGTGGGCATGTTTGGCATGTAGCATGTGATTTAAGTATAGCTGCGGAGCATGCGAAATTCGGGCAGGCTGGTCCACGTGTTGGGTCGTTTGATCCTGGATATGGGACGGGTGATTTGATGAGGGCAGTAGGTATAAAGAGAGCGAAGGAGATATGGTTTTTATGTCGTCAATATACAGCCAAACAAGCGTTAGAAATGGGGTTAGTGAATGCGGTTGTACCGATGGAAAAATTAGATGAAGAGGTTAATAAGTGGTGTCAAGAAATATTAGAAAAAAGTCCAACTGCTTTGAAGATGTTAAAATATGCATTTTTAGCTGAGAGTGATGGGACTACAGGTGCGACCTATTTAGGAGTTGGAGGTTTATCTCTTTATTACGGAACAGATGAAGCGCTTGAAGGGAGAAATGCATTTATGGAAAAAAGAAAACCCAATTTTAGGAAAAAGAAACAAGATAATAAGTGAGGTGGATTAAAAATGATTGAGAAAGTCTGTATAATAGGAGCAGGTACAATGGGTTCAGGAATAGCCCAGTTAGTATCCAGTCGTAAATATAGTGTTAACTTAGTGGACTTAGACCAGAAAATATTAGATAAGGCTGTGGATATGATAAAAAAGAATTTAGAAAAACATTATGTCAAAAAGAATAAAATGAGTGAAGATGAAGCAAAGGAGATTTTAGGTCGTGTTCATACTTTTACAAACTTAAATGAAGGTATAAAAGATGTTCAATTAATAATAGAAGCAATCTTTGAAAATATGGAAATAAAGCAGAATTTATTCAAGGAATTGGATGAAAAATGCCAAAAAGATGTGATTTTAGCCTCAAATACATCATCATTAAGCATCACAGAAATTGCGTCTAAGTGCAAGAATCAGGAACGAATTGTAGGATTACACTTTTTTAATCCGGCTCCGGTAATGAAATTGATTGAATTAATTAAAGGAATAAATACATCTGAAGAGGTATTGAATAAATGCAAGGCTTTTGCCGAGAATCTTGGTAAAATAGTAGTTAAGGTAAATGATTCACCGGGTTTTGTAACTTCAAGGTTAATCTATGTTATGTGCAATGAAGCTGTCAACATATTATTAGAAGGTGTTGCGAGTATTGAGGATATAGATGCAGCCTGTAAGCTCGCATTTAATTTTCCAATGGGTCCGTTAAAACTTTCGGATTTAATAGGGAATGATATTTTTCTACATATAGGGAATTATTTAACAAATGAGTTAGGAGACAAGTATAGACCGAGTCCCTTGCTTAAAAAAATGGTAAACGCGAATTTATTGGGCATGAAAACGAAGAAAGGATTTTATGATTATAGTGAAAAATGATGAAATTTGAAGAATACAAGAATATATTTGTAGAAATTGAGGACAGAGTAGCTTTAGTAATTGTAAATCGTCCAGAGAAATTAAATGCTTTAAATGAACTTACAAAGCTTGAGCTGCTGGACGTCTTGAATAAACTAGAGGACGATACTTCCATTGGAGCTCTCGTATTAACTGGCAAAGGAGATAAATCTTTTATTGCGGGTGATGATATAGCAGAATTTGAAACAAGAAAAAAGGATGATTTTAGAATACTACAAAATCTAACAATTAAAATAGAAGAGTATAAAAAGCCTATCATTGCATCTATCAACGGTTATGCTCTTGGTGGAGGTTGTGAAATAGCCATATCCTGTGATTTTAGGATAGCAAGCGAGAATGCTAAATTTGGTTTTCCGGAGATAAAGTTGGGTTTAATTCCTGGGGCAGGTGGAACTCAGCGTTTACCTAAGTTGATTGGGCTGTCAAAAGCTAAACAATTAATATTTACTGGAGAACTTATTGATTCAAAAGAAGCATTAAAAATAGGACTAATTGATATTATAACTAAACAACCTGAATTAAGGAAATATTCGCTCGAATTTGCACATAAACTTTCAGAATTTTCACCATTAGCCTTACAGCTAGCGAAAAAGGCGATTAATTCCTCCTCCTATGTTAATCTCAAAAATGGTTTGGATATGGAGCTGGATTATGTTTGGGATTTGAAAAATTCCGAGATTTCTAAAAAGTTGGTCAGGGACTTTCTAAATAGAAAATAATAAATAGATAAATAAGATGAAGATAAAGTAAAGAAACAAGAACATTAATTGACATAATTCTATACAATTTTTACAACAGAACGCTAATATTCCAACGTTTAAGCATCCAATCATCTAAATATCTAAGCGTCTAAGCGTTTAAATATTTAAGCATTAAGCATTAAGATTCTTTTGTTTAAATAGAATTTAATAAAAATATTTAGGTTTACAATTTTATTTAGAAAATTTTTTTAACTCTTCTCTTGCTATTATCAGGATTTGGATTTCGCTGGTGCCACCGCCGATTTGAAAAAATTTTGCATCTCTGAGATATCTTTCCATAGGATATGCATTCGTGTAACCATTTCCGCCATGTATTTGAATTCCTTCAAGAGCAATTTCTACTGCTACTTTACTTGAAAATACTTTTGCCATTGATGCTTCCTTAGTATATTCCTCTCCGATCATTGCAAGTTTAGCAGCGCCGTATGTTAATGATCTTGCAGCCTGCAATTTGGTAGCTATTTCCGCAATTTTGGTCCTTATAGTTTGAAATTCTACAAGTTTTTTTCCAAATTGTTCTCTATTCATTGCATATTTTTTTGAATCATCCAATACAGCTAGGGAAATACCATTACATTCAGAACTTAATGTTATTCTTTCAACATTAAAAGTATTCATTAATATTTGATATCCTCTATTTTTTGGACCAATTAGATTATCTTTTGGAACTCGGACATCTGTCAATTTTACAATACCGTTCATAACACCGTTTAAACCGAGAAGCCCATAAGGTCTTTCAATTTCAAGTCCAGGAGTATCTTTTTCAACTAAAAAAATGCTAATACCATTCCTTGGATTTACTTTTTTATCAGTTATGCACCAAATTAAATAATAATCTGCGATCCCTGCATTTGTTATAAATTTCTTCTTTCCATTTAATATATATTCATTACCATCTTTAACGGCATATGAGCTCATTCCAGCGACATTTGAGCCTGCATTCTCCTCTGTTATACAAATGCTTGCAATTTTTTCTCCGGATACTATTTTTTTTAGGAATTCATCTTTCTGGTATTCATTACCATGTTTAAAAATCGTATATGAATCTAATATGCAAGGAGTTCTCATCACACTTACAGCCACATTTAATCTAGAAATCTCTTCAGTGATTATTACATGTGCTATCATCCCTTTTCCATTCCCATTATAATCTTCTGGAATTAATGGCCCAAATAGTCCTTTTCGACCCATTTTTCTATATAAATCCAATGGGATCTCTTTATTTTGATTTATTTTTTCTTTAATTGGAGCTAATTCTTTCATTAAGAATTCTCGTATTTCTTGTTGATATTCTAATTCTTCCTTATTACAGAAAATTTTTTCCATATTTTTCCCTACTTTCGATAATCTATTTTTGATTTTATTAGATAATATTTCATCTTTATAACATTTCATTTTTATTTAATATTTCCTTGTATAAATTAAAAGATCTCTGAAAAAAGAATATAAAGATTTAAATTATAGTATATTTATGAATAAGAAATGAAAAATTCAAATTTTCCCAAGAAATTAAGAAGATTGCAAAAATATGACCGGAAAATTAACCATTTTATTAATAGTTTTAAGAGAATAATGAATTGGAGTGAAAATTTTAACATTGATATTTTAATTGAAAACGAAATAAAAAGATATGCTATTTATAAATTATATCAAGAATGCATTGAATCGATTTTTGATATTGTTTCAATGGTCGTCAAAGATTTAAAGCTGAGAGTTGAAGATGACTACTCCAATTTAGAGCAATTAAAAATGAATAATATATTAAATGAAAAAGAAATAAATATATTAAAAAAGGGGAATCATTTGAGGAATTTAATTATCCATTGGTATAATAAAATAAGTGAAGAGGAAATTTTGAAAGATATTAAATCAATTATTTATAATTTGAATGACATAGTCTTAAGGTTCAAAAAATGGATAGATCAGTTTTATTAGAAAATGTAAGACAAGATTTCAGTAAATTATATGAGGCGTGGCAAGTATTAGGTATTCTAATTTTTGGATCATATGCTTGGAATATGGAAACTGAGAGAAGTGATATTGATATATGTATAGTAGCACCAGGAATTAATATTAGACAGTTAAAGGACTGGATATTTGAAAACATACCTTGTAGAAATTACGATATAAAAATTTTTGAGGAGCTACCTTTATTTATAAAAATGGAGGTTATAGAGAAACACATTTTAATTTATTCACGAGATGAGCTGGATTTATATGAGTATTTTTATTTTTTCAGAAAAATATGGAAAGACCAAAAATATAGGAATACAATGACATACGAGGAATTAAAGGCACGATTAAAAT
>CAZYEE010000160.1:0-9075 GCA_964646355.1 uncultured archaeon
TTATGAGCAAAATTAGTACCATGGATGAACTCCTATTATCTGATTTTGTGATTTTAGAAAAACTGAAAAAGTTATTAGAACTTGCAGAATATGATATTAAAGATATGGACAAGAAATCTATGGTTGAAACACTCCTATATGATACATTATTAGGTTTGGACGAAATATTAAATATTTTATTTACAGAATTTGAACTTAGGACAATATTAAGGTTGATAATTCCAAACAAAGATCTAGCTAATTTAAAGAAACCGAACTTGATTGGAATAACAATAAAATCACTTCCTACGAAAAGACAAAGAAAAATTGAAACCGTGATTGAGGAGGCAATTGATGAGGATTTAATTTTCCAACCTATTATTTATTATCTATTTATAATGGTCCCTGATGGAAGGGCTGTTTTTTCATTTAATTTCAGACCAATTGAGATTGGGGATTTAACCATGTTTACATCAGCCCTTAATGGAATTAGCATCCTATTAGAGGAACTTACAAAAAGAGATAGGCTTGAAAATATCGAGCTTGGGACAAAAGATGAGGCGGATATGGAACTTGAGTTGATGTTTGAATATGGAGAAATGGAATTAAATTATCTAAATAAAAGAAATTTAATTGGAATTCTATTAGTCAATAGAGAAACCGAACCAATTAGAAAAGCGCTTAAAGAATTTATAAAAAGATTTGAAGCTGAATATGGACATCATTTTGTTCCGAGTTGGAATGGGAAAATCTCCGAATTTTATAATGCAAAACACCTTATTTTTGAGATTTTTTCAGATTATATAGAGTTATAAATAATTCTACACTTTATGGTCTAATTAACAATAAATTAACACAATTTATTCTAAATTTATCATTGATATTTCTGAATTTCTATAAAAATAATTATGCTATTTCATGATTTTTTAGATGTTTTAATAGATTGAAGTAATATAAAACGCCTAACAAATTTCTGTCGAAATTAATTTCCAATAAAAATCTTTTATTAAAGTCTCTTGAAAAAAGAATATAAATATATTATTCAAAATATAAAATGAATCTTCAATTAAATATTAAAAACACTAAAAATTCTCTGAAGTTCAGGGCCCGTAGTTTCTCTACCCACCAAAGCACCATAAACATTACAAACTAGACCTGAAGATCCAACTAATCCAACTCCTTTATTAACAGTTCCAATATCACAATTAACATCGAAATAATTTCCGAGGAATTCCAATTCATCCAAGGAAGCATCTGGACTGACTAATAGACCTTTATTAGTAACTAAAGCATTTGAGCCCACTAGTTTTGAACCGGCAATCCTTCGTTTAATAATTTCATCAATTTGACAAGTATCTCTAATTAATTCTTCAATATTTGATTCAAAATCTGGGTTAATGATAGCTGCCTTGTCATTTATAAGTATATTGTTTCCTAATGCAGTCAATTCGGATGGTAAAACTTCAACTTGGATATCTATGTTCAAATCTTTTATTATTTTTTTAAGTTTATCTACTTCTCTTTTATCAACTATTTTAGGGAGCAAAATACCTTTATTATTTCCAGCTGTTAATATGCCAATTATTCTAGAGTTGGAAATAGAAATCCTGTGAGTTGAAACATTCAGTGTATTAGAAAATAATGCTATCATCTTTTTTGATAATTTTTCTGGAATAAGACATAGGATATCATTGGTAAAAGTATATACTCCTATATTTGGATTTCCGAAGATATTTATTAGCCTTATCAATTATATCAGCAACTAAAGATTGTTTTAGTGATTAATAATTTTAATGATTAATATTTGAATTAGTAAAAAAATTAAAAAAATAATAAAAATTGGAAAATAGGAAAAAGTTTTAAATAAATTAATTATTCCTTCTTTTTTAAAATTTCAATTGCTATTACCTTACCTTTTTCAATCAAAATTCTTGGAGTATACTCTGGGGAAAAAATAAAACCTTCGGGAAGACCCTCTGTTTTTTCTATTTCGGTCTTGGTCGTTTCTTTCCCCATAATCATAGCCTTTTTTTCGATAACCGCATAATAATCCGGGGGTATTATAATACCTTCTCTTATATATCCTTCAGGTGGTTCTTCTTTAAACTTATCTAAAATTTCCTGGACCATTTAATCACCTAAAAATAATTATTTTCTTCTCAAAATTTCAACTGCATCTACTTTTCCATTTGAATCCACGTGAACTCTTATTCCATAATTTTCATCGAAAAGTAGACCATCTGGCAAATTCTCAGTTTTTTCAATCTCACGATTAATTACTTCTTTTCCCAGTACCGTTGCTTTACTCTCTATTACTGCATAATAATCGTTTCCGACAATAATGCCCTCCCTAGTAAAACCGCTATCTAATTCTTCATTTAAGAGTAAATTTTTTAAATCCTCAGATAAAGTTGGCTTAGAAACTGCGATTTCGGTCTTAAGTTCACCAGATATGGAAACTTGGGAGGGTTCAAGATCTTTTATTTCTTCAAATTCGGGGGGTTCTTCACCTTCATCGATAGGGATAACTTTATATAATAAACCTTTTTGACCTCTTATTTGCTGTGCGCACCGAGCTCCAATAAACTTTTTAGCAACTGGTGATTGAATGCCTTTCCATAAATATATTGTTTTATTCCTATCAATTGTTATGATAAGCACTCTTTCAGTTGATAAACAAGCACTCAGTTTGCCAGTTAGAGGAGTTAATTCACCGTTTCTTTCAACGTCATAAATTTCCATATTATTTGACCTCAAACCTTTTTGTGGGTTTTTTAAATTATTATTCAATCATTTATTATAAAAGTATATCTACTTAAATTTGTCTTTCAGTTAGCTTCAATTGAGCAAATATCAGTATTTAATTTTGAATTATATTTAAAATTTATATATATTATGTTAATACTATTTCACTATTATTTTTAATAATATCTAATAAAATTCGTAAAATTTAATAGAAAATTCTTTAATTTTATAAAATAGAATAAATAAAAACATAATTTAAACCAAAAATTAACTAATTGGAATGAAATAGCTTATCCAAAGTAAAGGAACAGCGATAGTAAGTACTATTACTACAAAAACATATTTCAATAATTTTGATTTTGCCTTTTTAAAAACAAATGATGTAATAAATGAGCCAGCAGAAATTCCAGACCCAAGTAAGACTATTATAAAAATGAGATCAAGCGTGTAATAACCCAAGAAATAATTTTCTATAATTCCAAAAAATGAGGTAAAATTTATCACAAATATCGAGGTGCCAATTGCTTTATGCATTTTGAAATTATATACAAGTACTAATAACGGGGTTACTAGAAGTCCTCCACCTATTCCAAAAAGCGTAGATAAGAACCCTGCACAAAATCCTATTAGCACTGCATTTAAACAATTTTTAAAGTTTATTAAGACTTCCTCGACTTGTTTATTATTAATTTCATTTGATTTATTGCCGATTAATAACCTTATTGAAACGAAAATCAGAAAGATTGAAAAAAGTGCAATATAAATCAACAAGTTTACCATTATAATAAAATCATATAGCAGACTACCAAAAAAAGTACCAATAAAACTCCCAATTATTAAAAAAATTGATATCTTATAATCGATATTTTTTCTTTTAATATTAATTATAGAAGTAGGTACTGATAAAAATGGGTTTGTTGCTATCGATATTGCTACTGCATTCGTAGTATAGCCAAAAAACATTAAAATTGGAACTTTCAGGGAACCACCCGCAGTTCCCGATAAATTTCCAAGAATTGAAATGCTAATGAAAAACATTAAAATCCAATATATTTCAATACCAGCCATTTTTTTTCTTCATACCTTATTAGGATATTGAATAGAAAATCAATAACAATTTGATTAATAACTATTTCGCAAAATGAATTATGTTTTTTAAATTATAAAAATAATAAAATTATTTGAATTTGGAAAAAAAGATATAGCCCGACTCGGATTCGAACCGAGGTCATAGGGTTTCTCTAGTTTTTACACTTCCAGAGCCCCATATGCTTGGCCACTACACCATCGGGCTTCGATTTAAGGAAGGTCGATTATTTATTCTTATATGAAAATCACATTGTAAATTAAAAATTTTTTGTATATTTAAGGAATGAATCTACATTAGTAATAAATTGGAGAGATGGCTAATTAAAACAGACTTATATTTATATTATAATTGCATTATTTTAAAACGCTTTCAATGGCGGAAAATAATTCAAATCGATTTTTATATGTTTTATTAGGAATTTTAATTAAAACTTTTGATATTCGTTCATGTTCATCTGGTGATTTATCATATATTTTCCATCCATGATTTTCTAGCAAGTCTTTTTTTGTAATTGGATAATATTCATGTTCTTTTATTGCATCAAGTATAGACTGAATTCCAAATTTCCCTGTCACGCTCAAAAAATTACCCGATCTATTATATTCCTGGGCTCTAGCTGCATCATAAATCATCCTTTGAGTATGAAAACTTACTATAATTTTTTCGGTTTGTTTGGAGATCTCGATAAATTTAGTGTTCAAACTTTTTATTTCTTGGTCATCGAATTGATATTTATTATTATATCTAGGCCCAAATATTCTTGTATAAGCAAGTGATTTGTTGATATAGACTGGATTGACCTGAAAGATATCGGTGCAATGAATAATTTTATAATTAAACAATAAATCTTTAAATTTCTGCTGATATACTAAATTCAAGTTATTATAACCTCTAAATTCCCAAACAAAATGCAAATTTTTGTCATAAATTGAACTAAAGAATTCATCAATTTCTTTTATTGATTCATGATCCAATTGTAAATCATAAGGTGTCTGAAAAATTAATATATTTACATTTAATATGCGACATATCTCTTTTATTTTATCAAAAATCTTAAAATTCTCTAAAATTGGTTTTAATCTATTTTTATGAGTAATATCTTTATGGACTTTAATTGTAAAAAAGAAATTTTTATTATGTTGCACTTTATTTTTCCAAATTCTACATATTTTTTCATCTGGTATTTTATAGAATGTTGTATTTAATTCTACAAAATCAAATATTTTTGAATAATTAATAAGTGGGTCTCCTTCTGCCTTAAAATATGCCCAACCACCACATCCAATAATAATGTCTCCCATTTTTCATCATTTATCAAATTATTTGGACAAAGAAGTTTTTTACAACGGTTTATTAGCATTTAATATCTTTTATTTCGTATATCGCTATTATTTTTTAAAAAATTGATCCATAGTCTTCTGACCTTTAGGTAACATTAATGTTTTTATATTAATAGATTTAGGATCCACTGTTTTTTTACCCAACAATTTCAGTAAGTAATTGCAATTAGCTGGCGCTTGTCCATTTAAATGATTATTAAAATATCCAAAAATTCTTTTTACATTATCATTTTTTGAGATTTCTTCAATTCTATTTTTTTCAGCTTTTAATTCTTGTTCTGAATATAGATAATTATACCAATGTCTTTTATTGAGTCCATGCCAGCGGATATAAGCAAAATCTGCAGAAATTACAGAGATTGGTGGAATGGACCCAGGCTCAGAGACTATACAATAAGCAATATTATACTTTTCAAGCAGATTTAATGTTTCTGGGTCTAATTTATTATTTATTATCCATGATTTATTTCGAAATTCTATGGTATAATTATGTTTGCTTGGAAAATACGATATTAATTCCTCCAATAATTCTAAATCTTTTTTGAATTTAGGAGGTAATTGCACAAGTATCGGTCCAAGTTTTTCTTTCAAAGCTGAAATTTTACGATAAAATTCTTGTATATAATTTATTTCTGATGTAAGTTTCTTAATTCCAAGTGTTTCATGAGTAATACGCTTTGGAAATTTTACTGAAAAAATAAAATTTTTCGGTGTTATTTTATACCAATGTTCTACAATTCCTACAGATTTGGGTAAAGCATAAAATGTGCTATTGATCTCCACAGTATCATAAACTTTCGCATAAAAAGGAAGCATTAAATTCGGTGTAATTTTTTCACTATAAAATGGGCCTATCCAATCCTTATAAGACCAACCAGAGCATCCGAGTCTAATTTCCGTCATATATAGTTCCAAAAATTCGATGGATTAATCATAAATAAATTATAATTCAGATTAATTAGATTTTGTTTATAATCACTCTAATAAACCTAATTAAATTAAAAAAAGCATAATAAAAAAAATTATCGTTTAACAGATCTCAAAAATAGATAGGTACCGACCATTGTAAAGACTATCGCAAGGATAAATATTATAAGAATCGATAATGGTCCTATATATGGCTCAAATGCTTCAAAACCTGGACAATAGCCCATTAAAAAGTATCTAATACCATTCAGCGTGTAATTTACAGGATTATAATAACCAAAATATTCTATAAAATAAAACATAGTATTTCGATAGGCACTAGTTGGGAAAAAGATGTTAGACATAAAAATCATGGGCATACCGATAAAATTGGTAATAATTGCAAAAGTTTCTGGATTTTTGGCTATTGCCAATATTCCAGAAAAAAAACCCTCTATAAATACTGCCGAAATAATTGCGACAAACAAAAGACCTATGATGTTCAAGGGCCCAAAATAAAATTGTACACCAGAAAATAATGATACAATAAACATAATGGTTGATTGTAAAATTGCACGAAAGCCTCCTGCAAGACTCTGACCTAAAATTATAGAATATCGTGGAATTGGGCTCACTAACTCAACATTTAGATATCCTATATCACGATCATATAAGAGTGCAAGTGGACCTTGCATTGCACTAAAAATTACAGAAAAACAAATAATTCCAGTAGCTATAAATTCAGTAGTTACATTAAAAGTTGTCAGATTCTGAACTGCTGGACCAATACCTAATATAAAAAAAGCCGGAAGTAATAAACTTAGAAAAAAATTCAATCTTTTTCTCCATAAAATCAATAATTGTCTTTCAAAAACTGCTAGAGTTGCTTTAAATGAATATTTTATGTCCATATTAACCTAACCTCCTCCTAAATCTCATCCATCTACGCTTTACTTGGAGGACATCTCCAGGTTCATCTCTTACTTTTCTACCAGTATAATGCAGAAAAACATCATCAAGTGAGGGTTTCTTAAGATTTAATTCCCTAATTCTGTACTGAACTTTGTTTAACTCCTCTATTATTTGCGGTATCGCTTCATTTCCTGGAATATTTAGTCCAATAACAAAACCAGAATTATCTTCTAAGGGCGAGATCTTTTTAATGATATCCAGTTTTTTCAAAACATCAATAGCCAGGTCAAGATTCCCGCTTCCTACTATTTGAAGTGAGTCCTCTCCCAATTTATCTTTTAAATTTCTAGGAGTATCTAATTCTACGCGCCTTCCCTTATCAATAATTAATATTCTATCTGCTAAATAATCAATTTCATCTAAATAATGACTTGTAATTATAATTGTGATGCCTTGTTCGTTTAATTCCTTTATATATTTCCAAATATGTCTTCTTGCTGTTGGATCAAGTCCAAGCGTCATTTCATCCAAAAACAATAATTTCGGTTGATTTAATAAACCTCTGGCTATTTCTAGTCTTCGTTTCATACCCCCAGAATATGTTAATACCAAGTCATTAGCTCGATCTATCAGTTCTACAAGTTCTAATAGTTCATCAATTCGTTTTTTGTAAACAGATTTCGGCATTCCATAATATTTTGCGTGAAATACTAAATTTTCTCGTCCTGTTAATCGCTCATCAACTACAATATCTTGAAACACAACTCCAATGTTCTGCCTTATCTTATTTGGGCTCTTTTTTATATCATAACTTAAAATTTCCGCCTTTTTATAATTGGTGGGCGATAATAGTGTCACGAGCATGAAAATTGTCGTAGTTTTACCGGCACCATTTGGGCCCAAAAAACCAAATATTTCTCCCTCTTCTACGGTAAATGATAGGTTATCCACCGCTTTAATATTATTTTTTCCGAAAATTTTTGTTAAATTCTCGACTACTACTACAGCCATTGGTTCTTACCTTATAATCCTCTTATCTAAATGGAGCTATTATCTAACAACTTTATTATATTTGAATTTCAAACTTTTATAAATTCCAAATACAGCCAGAGATATATAAATAATTGCATCATGATCTGACTGGATGAAAATTAATACGAATTTTTTTATTTTCACCTTTTAAGTGATTTATTTTATTATTAATTAGCTTCCATTTAGGATAAGAATAATTCTGTCGCTTTATTCTTTTCTTTATTTAAAAAATAAATAATAAATTTTGGAAAATCTGAATAAATAAATAAATTGGTCTATTTTTGAAGAATAGATATATCATTATTTTTTAAAGAATAGATACTTTATAAAAATGAATATTAATATATGTATCATTATTAAAATTAATTAGATGAATATTTTTATTATTGATCGATTGTAGGTTGTTAAATATGGAAAAAATACTAAAGGATATGGAAGAAAGAATTACTGCTTTAAAAAATTTAGAAAATCTTATGAAAAATATGACTAATACTCTAAGAAAATTTAAAGAAGATATTGCATCAATGGAGTTTGACGTAAATGCTGCAAAATTAGATGCTTGGACCAGAAATGTATTTAATTATATTATCGAGATAGGCAGGGAGGACGGTTTAAGCGTCGTAGAATCAGTAGATGAAATTATCCCGAGGGTTTATATCAATATGGAAGAAGTAAAAAAGGGACTTCTAGATAGAGGAATCTCCATGGAACCTAAAAGTGAACCAATAGTTCAGAAATTTCTGAACGAAATGATCTCCTTAGGCCTAGATTTTATTGTATCAAAAGAATTGGCACGAGAAAAATATAGACAGTTTGAAAAAGAGTTAAGAGAAAAATTACAAAAAATTAAAGCAATTTAAATATTACTCAAGCGTATCTTTTTTTACATAAAAGAAGGAAAACGATCTATAGCCAATTGCTTTTTACCATCACATGATATTTTTGATTTTTATATAAAAATGGAAAAAATAAACAATAATATATTTAAATTATAAAATATTTAATAAAGGTGATCAAAATGGACGAAGTCATTGAAACTATTAAATTCATATCCGAGACTCATAAACTAGA
>CAZYEE010000161.1:0-9006 GCA_964646355.1 uncultured archaeon
GGTAATAAGAATAGATGGATAGTGAGTCAAGAGATGTGATGTAGATGTATGATGCTATAGTTTTAAATGCAGTGATATATCCATTAGACCACAGAGGCAATATTATTGAAGCATTTGCAATTAAAAAGGGAAAAATAATAAAAACATACACTAAGGAGCCGGGTAACTCTAATACTATAGCCAAAAAAATAATAGATATGAAAGGAAAAACAATTATACCAGCATTTACAGATTCTCATTTTCATTTTATGGCAACTGCAGCGCTCAAGAAAATGGCTTTTTATGTCTCTGAGTTTAAAGAAGGAAAGTTGGTATTTTATGATCTTGAGGAGGTTGGCAAGAAAATAAAGGAATTTGCAGACCAGATTCCCAGATCAAGGCCAGTTTTATGTTATAATTATGTGATTTCAGCGATCTCAGAAGATAGGCTACCGACAAGGTATGAATTAGATAGTTGGTGTCCGGATAGAGCCGTTGTTATTATAAGTATGGACGGGCACTCAAGTGCATATTCTACTAAGGCATTAAGAATGATGAATATAGATCCTGAGGGGCATGATGGTATTTTAAGAGGTGAAGACCATGAATTTAATATGAACAGATTACAGGATATTGTAAAAAAGACATTATCAATTAGTATGTTAATTGCGGGAGTAGAAGAGGTGCTAAATGATGCGATTCAACATGGTATAGTTGGATTACATTGTTTAGACGGGTTTGATGAGTTAAAAAAGGACTTGGCGTTATGGTTCATTTCGAAATTTGGTGGGATTTTTCCGATCTATATCCGTCTTTATCCGCAGATTAGAGATGCAAATAGAATTTTATCGATTGTAAAAAGAATGAGTTATAAGCGTATTGGTGGTTGTGGTGGCTGGGAAATGGACGGATCAATCAGTTCAAAGACAGCTGCATTTTTTGAATCATATAAGGATGATCCAGAAAATTTTGGAAGGTGTTATATGAGTCAGGATCAAGTAAATCACTATGTAAAAATTGCAAATGAATTAGGATTTCAAATATGTTCACATGCAATTGGTACCAAAGCAATAGAGAGAATTTTAAGTGGATATGAATCGGTTCTTAAGGTAGAACCAAACAATCAAGGTCAGAAAAACCCGCTCAGGCACCGGATTGAGCATTTTGAGTTTCCGACCAGTGAGCAGGTAGAGCGTGCCATTAAGAAATTGGGTTTACTTGTGAGTGCGCAGCCTGGTTTTTCATGGATGGATGATAATTTTCAAAGAGCATATAGAAAATATCTTACTAAAGAACAGTTTGAGCGACAAATACCACTTAAGACCATCTTCAAACTAGGAGGTTTTATTCTTGGTTCATCAGATAGCCCAGTTCAGCACTTAAATCCATTTATCCAGATACACGGAATGGTGAATTTTCCGATAAAAAAAGAGCGACTCGACATTTATCAAGCATTAAGAACCTACACTTATAATGGGGCGTATGCCACATTTGAGGAAGATGTACGAGGAACTTTAACCGTAGGAAAAAGTGCAGATTTTATTATTCTTGATAAAGATCCATTCAAAATACCCACGGATAAGATAATTGATGTTAAAGTATTAAAGACGTATCTAAAAGGAAATGAAATGAAAAAATACGGTCTAAATACCTTTAAATTGATCTTAAAATATCTATTTTGCAAAAAGAGAAAAATTTAGAAAATATTATTCAATGGATTAGGAATTCTGTTATTTTTTTAAAAGAGATAAACAATTTTGAAAGAATATTGGTAATCTGAACTTCTAAATTATAAATTTATATAAAAAAAATGTATGATATGACTGAATAGATAAAATAACTAATTCATTTAATTTGATGGACTTATTATATCTTTAGGTGCCATTTCAAAGGGTTCTAGATATTTTTTAAGGACTTTAGGAACGATAACCGTGCCATCTTCTTGTTGATAATTTTCAAGTATAGCGCAGATTGCTCTAGAAGTTGGTAGACCAGTCCCATTAAGAGTGAATGGATATTCAAGTTTTCCAGTTTCTTTTAAGCGGAAGTGGATAGGTCCTCTATAAGCTTGCCAATCGAGACAATTGGAAATAGAAGCCAATTCCCTATATTTACATTGTGCAGGATACCAAACTTCAATATCGTATTTTCGAGCAGCTTGGTCAGCCAGTTCACCAGTACACATATTAAGCACTCTATAAGGGATTTCAAGCAATTCCCAGATTTGTTTGGTATTATCAACCATTTCTTGGAATAATTTTTCTGAAAGCTCTATATCGGGGTTACAGAAGACAAATTGCTCGATTTTATGAAATTGGTGGACCCTAAAAATACCTTTAGTGTCTTTTCCTGCGGACCCAGCTTCTTTTCGGAAACAAGGGCTCCAGCCAATAAATTTTAATGGTAGTTCATCTTCCTCTATCAATCGGTCAATATATAAAGCAAGCAAAGGATGTTCAGCAGTCCCTATCAGGTATAAATCCTCATTTTCGATCTTATAAATCATATCAAGAAATGTTTCATGGTCCAGAGCAGCTTTAATAACATCCCAGCGGACCATATAAGGCGGAATTACAAATTTAAAACCCTTTTTTGTCAAAAAATCGATAGTAAACAATGAGAGTGCAAAATCGAGCCAAGAAATATCATCAAATAAATAATAAAATCTAGACCCAACAACTCTAGCAGCTTGTTGAGTATTTCCCATTTTGAGAATATCTTCAAGTAAATCTACATGTCCAGCTGGTTTCCACGAGATCTCCTCATAATCTATATCAAATCCTTTAGTCATTTCCAAAAATTGATCAATATATTCACTCCATACTTTAGGTTTTCCCCAGTATTCTATCGGAACATTATCATCCTCATCGATTCCATCAGGTACCCCAGGTAATATTAAGTTGGGCAATTTATAAGAAAGTTCTATATATTTATTTTTAGCATTTTTCATATTTTTTTCTATTTCATTAACTTCAGCCTTTAATTTTTTAGCAGATTCTCTCAATTCATCCGAATAATTTTTACTTAGTTGCATACTAACAACATTTAATTCATGCTTTCTTTTACCATATAATCTAAATAGATCTAAATATTCATTATAAGCCGACCAAAATTCATCAACAATTTTCGGGTCTTTCCCTCTACGAGAGACTGTTTTCTTATATTCATCGACTTTATTTTCCTTAAGTTTTTGTAGAACGGACCATTTTGGCATAGTATTAGAAAAACAATAAAATTATTTAAATTTTATTAGATTTTTTAACTATTGAAAGTAATTTTAGAAAAAATTCTTGATAAAACATTGGAATATAATAGATTTATTTATAGTAATAATCGAGATTACTATAATATATTAGGAAATAGAATTACAGAATCTTTTAGAATTAGATATATGATTTATAATTTCAATAAATATTGTAGAATTGAAGGTCTTAGTTTTGCAGGATATATTTTAATTAAAAATTGTTCAGAAATCTTATTATTAATAGATATTTTTGGCTTAAATAGAAATATTTATTTATAATAAAAAGGAGTTGCTAAAAAGGATTTGTTAAATTAAAATTTCTTGAAAATAGTTTATAAATTTGTTAATGATATATAATATAATACACATTATTTCATACCATAAAATGCATTATTTTATGGAATAGCTTAGAATATATTGTGAATTTAAATTAAAATGATGAAAAATATTTTTCTTCCGTCAATATTTATTTATATTAGAATAAATATATATTATATCTAATAGTTTCTGAGAGTTCATAAAATTTAAATGAATAAAATGAAATATAAGAACTTTCATATGAATTTAATATTCATTTATATAACAAAAAAGCAAGTATATGGTAAAATTTAATCAAATGTTTAAAATAATCTAAAATACACCAATTATTAAATTTACCAATAGTTTATCAACACCTGAATCAAGATGCGAGGTGGAGTTAATTTACACATATCTTAATGTGGATGTAGATCTTGATTTATTGGAGGAAGAGATACCCGTTAGATATATAGTACCTTATGAACATGAATGGTGGGACGAACTTAAATCGGAATTAAAAATGCGTCAATTTTCTGTAAAGGAGAAAAATGAAAATACAATAAATTTGGATAGAAGAGTGCTTAAAAGGTTACAATTAAAATATACTGTAAATAAAAATGATGCTTGGGTTTATTTAGACCCGAAGATGAGGCCATCATTGGTGTTTTTATATATATCTATTATTTACATTAATATATTTATTTTTATTTTCTTATTTTCGTTTTTTATTTTATCAACTGTACCAACTATTAACTCCTTCTTTGATCTGTTCATCACATCCTTAAAATATTTTGGCTTTTTGTATTATGTGCTATTTTTTTTCACATTATATTATATTTGGATGATTGAAAAAGGAAAAAGATTTAACCCTGTTATCAATTTCAAGAGATATCAACCTCGGGTTCAAGAAGTAAAAAAAGCAATACAACAAAGTGTTGATAAAATAAGGAAGAAGTATTTTCCAAATATTTACATTTATGAAAGAATCAAATCAAAAATATGTCCACAATGTGATGAAAAAATAGAAAAAGAATGGAAAATATGCCCTATTTGTCATTTCAATTTGGACACCAGGAATATTGATCTTCCTAAAGACTATATTATGGAAAAAATTATTGATCCAGGATTCAAATCCTACCATTTTGAATACAGAAAAATCGATGTATCAAATCCGGAAGAAATATTTCCTAAAATAAAACAAATGTTGATCGAAGATTTAAGAATGAGAAGAATGCGTTTTGTAAAAGAAACAAAAAATTGTCTTAAATTTACTACTAGAAAATATTTAAGAGTTAGGTTAATTTATACCATTAAAGATAATAGGATCAGCTTTAGAATAAAAGTAGGATTAAGACCAATTTTTATTTTATTAATGTTATTAATCATGTTCATAGGACTAATCCCGATGTATCTATTGACAATAGTTTCAATGGGATATCCAATAAATCCAGCGAATCTTGATTATTTAGATTCCTCTATGATAATCTTTTGTATTATAATGTTTCTTACTCTTTTTTTTACTCTATTCTCAAGTTTTTTTGTAATTATCTATTCAACTATAGGCACAGGATTTGCAAAATTCCCGACATTTCGGATTCAAGTTCAAAAATCATTTAATTATATTCTAAAGGTGTTAGAGCCTGAGATTAAAAAATTGCCCTCAGAAACGGGAGAAACTTTGATTTGTCCCTCATGTAATAGTAATGTTAGATCCCATTGGAAGGTATGTGGATATTGTGGATATAGACTAAAAGAAGGGTGAAAAAATGGCTTTTTATGAAGGGACTACTTCATGTAATGTGGTTTTAGAAAAAGAAATCTTGTTAGAAGATATTGGAGATTATTATAACGATTGGAAAAGGTTATTTATCAAAAAAATGGTGGAAAATAATTATGTTCTAGAAAAGGATACGCCAAATAAAATAATTATCAACAAGGAATGGAAAAAATCTCTTGTAATCACTCATAAAATTAAGGAAAAAGATCTCTGGATTTATTATAAAATAAAATATCATAAAATTGCTAAATTACTACTTTCATTTATTTATATCTTGATGTTTATAATTTTTTTAGGCGTATTATTATCTCTACTATATTTAAAATTTTATTCACCCCTTGAAGATTACTATGATTTTATTTTTTATATTTATATTTTTATGGCGATATTTATCTATATCCTTGCGAATTTAACTACCACAATGATTATCTCATATGGATATAATTATATTAATAAAAGAAGACATGAGGACATAATCGTGGACATTCGGACTTGTGCAAAAGAGGCAATGAAAGATATAAAAAAGGATATAATTACAAAAGTCCTCAAAGTCAAGAAAAGAGGAGCTAATTATTGTCCAAGTTGTGGAAAAAAAGTGGACCAAAAATGGAATTTCTGTCCTTATTGTAAAATTGAACTTTAAATAATAAATTTATGAATTGTACAAATCATTGATAAATTGAAATTTTGTTAAATGTTATAATTCTTATTGATATACCTTTTATAAATCTTTTAAGAATTCTTTTTCTAAATTAAATTTAATGCTTACTAAAGGAATTCAAAGGAGTGCATAGAGAATATTTAAAGAGAAACAGATTAATGAATATATGAAAATTGAGTATAAGGTAAGGCTATAAAGAGTATAAGGTAAGGCTATAAAATTCATCATTTTAAGTTATTATTTATTATCTTAAATTAACACTTATCATATTTAGTTATTAAAAATAAAATCATAACTTTTAATAATATATGATAATATCTGCCATGGTTATAATACCTTTGATTTTTTCATTAGAAGAGGTACCATTCACAATTGCTGGTGTATTAAGATTTGAAGGACAAATTTTTACATTTTTACCAAAAAATAATGCATGTTATCGTTGTGTATTTATTGAGATACCTGATCAGCGTTATATACCTATATGTAACCAGCTGGAGTTTTGGGCCCAATTCCTGGTTTTGCTGCATGTCTTCAAACTTCCGAAGCTTTAAAATTTCTATTAGGAATGACCGAGAAATTACTAATCAATAAGATTTTAGTTTTTGGTGTATTAAATTAAAATTTTAGGCTAATTAAAATTGCAGAAAATGATAATTGTAAAATCTGTGGAAAAGATGTACGGACTTCATTATTTGATGATTATAGATTTTGAAGATGAAATTTGCGGAGCTAGATAAGTGTAACTATAACAGATCATGAGTTAAAATTGATAATTGTTTAAATAATTAAGCAATTCTTTCCTAAATAATGCTATCAATTTTATATTGGTGAGATATTAAATGAATGAGCATAGAAAAGAAATTTTGGATCTAAGAGGTGAAATTTGTCCATTTACTTTTGTATACACAAAATTGAAACTTGAAAAAATGAGAAAAAACGAATTGCTTGAAGTAATTTTGGATTATCCATTGGCAATTGAGAATGTTCCTCGCAGTGTTAAAGATCAGAATCTTGGAGAAATACTTGAAATAGTTAAAATTGGAGATAAATTATGGAAAATAATCATCCAAAAATTATGAATCTTAATAATATTGAAGTTAAAAAATTATTATCATTATAAATGGGCGTAATTTTTATATAACAGTTTGATTAAAGGATTTAAGACTGGTTTCTTTAGAAATTAATAAGATCAAAATTTTAATTCGTTAAAAATTTATTAAATTGAGAATTGAGTTTCTAAGAATTAAATAGAGGTTAAATTATGAATTTAATTGAACAAACAATAAAAGATTTAGAAACAATAAGAGAACAAAAGCCATTAGTACATAATATCACTAATTTTGTGGTAATGAATCACTCCGCGAATGTTTTACTAGCGATGGGAGCTTCTCCGGTGATGGCACATTCAACTGAAGAAGTAGAAGAGATGGTCTCATTAGCTTCAGCCTTAGTTCTTAATATTGGTACCCTTGAACCCAAATGGGTCGAAGCAATGATACTTGCTGGCAAAAAAGCATCATGTCCAATTGTCCTTGATCCTGTAGGTTCAGGCGCTACAAAATATCGGACTAAAACAGCTAAAAATCTATTAAATGAATTAAAAATAAATGTTTTACGGGGAAATGCAAGTGAAATTCTAAGTTTAGTATCCAAAGAAACCACTACAAAAGGAGTAGATTCGGTTCATTCCGTAGATGACGCGATTGAGATTGCTAATACAATTGCAAAAGAATATAATGGTATAACAGTAGCTATATCGGGTGTAGTTGATTATATCACAAATGGTAAAAAGGCTTATAAATGTGAGAATGGTCATCCAATGATGACAAAAGTTACTGGGCTCGGTTGTGGTCTAACTGCTACTGTAGGTGCATTCTGTGCTGTACAAAAAGATTATACGCTTGCAACGATTGAAGCACATGGTTTCTATGGAGTTTGTGGTGAATTAGCGGCAAAAAAGACTTCCAATCCTGGCAGCTATGGGGTAGAGTTTTTAGATGCATTATATTACTGTGGAGCAGATGAATTAAGAGAATCTCTAAAAATAAAGGAAGTTTAAGTGATTAGTCTAATAAAATCAATAACTTTTTATATCCTAAGACGATTATGGTATAGATTGGAACTTATAAAAAAATTATGAGAATTTTTTCATTTTTTATTTAATAAATGATAATAAAACAATATTTTGATATTAACCTTGAAAATATTTTAAAGTTAAAAAAAAGAAATAAATCAATTACTACAGTTTAAACAGGAGTTGAGTATTTTATTGTTAAATATTGCTGAAATCATTAAACTATATTTAGTTACCGACCGCAGGTTTGCAGTCGACCGGAATTTCAATGATATAATAATCGAAGCAATAGCAGGTGGAGTAACGGTAGTCCAATTACGTGAAAAGAATATTGAAACTAGAGAGTTCTATAATAAAGCAATCGAATTAAAAGCAATTTTAAAAGAATACAATATACCCTTGATAATTAACGATCGGGTGGACATTGCATATGCCTCAGATGCTGATGGAGTGCATTTGGGACAATCAGATTTACCAATAAAATATGCAAGAGAAATTCTAGGTAAAAATAAAATCATCGGACTTTCAGTTAATACAGTAAAACAAGCAATCGAAGCGGAGAAATCGGGTGCTGATTATATCGCAATAAGTCCTGTATTTCCTACTCCTACAAAAGTAGATATTGACCCTCCAGTTGGATTAGAAGGTATTCCAATAATTAGAGAATCTGTTAATATCCCGATTGTAGGTATTGGTGGAATTAATAAAAATAACGCAAAAAAAGTAATCGAAGCAGGTTGTGATGGTGTCGCTGTAGTTAGTGCTATAATGGGTGCTAAAGATCCAAAATTAGCTGCATCCGAACTTCTAAATGAGGTATTAGATGGATTAAAAAGTAAATAAAATGATTTGATTTATAAAAATGGTATTAATTTAAAAATTTTTATCCAGTTTAAAGTTTTCATCTAAATTAATATTTTAATTTAAGTGAAACTCATATTTATTTAACTATTAATTTTCTAACTTTTATTATT
>CAZYEE010000162.1:0-8991 GCA_964646355.1 uncultured archaeon
CAAAAAATTTGTAGTATAAAATTTGTGGATATTAACAACATAAAAAGATTTTTTAATAAATTTTAATAAAAAAGAGCATTTAATGAATAGAATAAAATATAAGATTTTTTACAAGTTTTATCCCAATTTTACCATATTTTTTTAGAAATTTATGAGAAATTTTGATAATATATTAATATATAAAAATTTCGATAATGATTTATAGAAGATAAATCTATAATATTAATTGTATACAATAAATTAATACATATTTTCTATATTATAAATAAATATGCGGGTGAATAAGGGTTAGAATTTTTAATGATGTTAAAAAAATTATAAATAATATTACTTTATAATAATAGTGATGAAAAAAATGATTAAGGAAATGAAAGCTGATCCGAAATTTAAGAAATTAGTAAAGGTATGGTTTCCTATCACGATTTTATTAATAAGAAAAATGAAATTACATTGTGAGAAGTGTACAGAAGAAAATTGTACTGGTTGTAAATTCTTTAAATTAAACTGTTTACTAGACGAAATTGATGAAATAATAAATGAGGATAATCTTATGGATGATTTCTATGAACCTTTAGAAAAAATTGGCATAGTTTTTACTAATGAAAAAGACGATTGGTAAAATTTCAAAGTATAATATATAATAAATTATGATTATTGAATTATCTTCTATAATTTTTGTTTTTTGAAATATATTACATTATTTTTTTGATTAATAACCACTAATATTTTTTACATTCAATGGTCCATGTTCCTGGCTTATTAAATTTTAAATTTAGTTCTAATAAATCTCCATTGCTAATTTTAATTGGTTTGAATAAAGGAAAATATAATTGTCCAAAACTTGTATCTGGAAGAATAGGAGAATTTGATAATATTATTTTATTAGGATATTCGCTTAAAATGGCCTTAAAAAATCCACAAAAACCGTGTATTGTTCTTTCATTTTTAAGATTATTAAAATCAATAATTATTTTTTCAGAAAAATAATTCTCATTTGTTTTTAATAAATCAATGGTTTTAAATTCAATTGGTTTAATTAAAAGATTTTTTTCTGTCAATTTGCTTTGATAATCATCAGGGACAAAGGCGAAATTTTTTGTTTGAATGATAAAATCTTCAAAATCCAGATTATATTGATCATAGAGCCATTTGTGAAATTTGAAACATTGATTATATAACATCTCAGATTCATAAGGAACAATACATATGATTAATTTATTTGGAATAATTTGTCCATTTTTCTTAAGGAATTTATCTCTAAAATTAATAATATAATTTAAAATATTCTCTTCAAGGCCAAAGCTACCCATTATTTCGGTAATAATCAAGTCGACTTTTTCATTAACATCATTAGAATTAACCAATAGAGAATTTTTATTTATAAATTTAATTTTAGAATTTAAATTATTTCTTTTACTTATTCTATATGCAAGTTTCATTAAAAATTCAGATTCTTCAATTGAATAAACTTTTAGTGCTCCTGCTTTTAGGGCGAAAAAAGTTAGGATTCCACTACCTGATCCGAGATCTGCTACAATTTCTCCCCCCTTAATCTCATTTTGAATTGCATTATAATAGGCATCTAATCTGATTTTATCCATTAATAAGATCCTATGATAATTTAGTAGAAATTTAATAGATAAGAATTTTGGGCTTTTATCAGCTCGAATCATTTTATATACTCCGAAATTATTAGATTATTGGTTATTTAAAAAATTTTAAAAAATAATTAAATATAAAATAACTAAATATCGATTTATTTATTAAATCAAAGTGTCAATATATTCTTCAAAAGTGTATATAATATAATCATTGGTGAGATAATATGAGTGATAAAGAAAAATTATTATGGTCTGATAACCCCTTTTGGTTAAAATATTTTGGACATGTGCTAGTTCTGGTAATAATTGATATAATAGGCATAGTTATTGCGTTTGCAATTGGTCCAACTAATCCGACATTAGCGTTTGGACTACTAGTTACTTTTGGAATAATTTTACTTGCACTATGTGTTTGGTTAATAATTCAGTTATTCAAATGGAAATCAATTAAATATGAAATTTGGGATGATCAGATAGTAATTATCAAAGGCATAATTAATAAGGATAAAACAATTATTTTGGCTGATAAAATCGAATTTTATAAGGTAAAAATCTCATTATCTGATAGGATCTGGGGAACTGGAGATATTCAAATATATACAGGGGAAGAAGAGCAAGAAGCTGAAGCCACGATCAAGGATGTAAGTAATATTAAAAAGGTAGAGGAAATTATAAAGAATATCTTAAATGCATAATTATACCTATTTTTATTATTTTTACTTAAAAAGTTTCTGATTAGGAAATTTTCATTATATTTCTATCTCTCTTTTATCATATTTTTTAATAAATTCAATTAAAAGCTCGAAAACTAAATATAATTTATTAAAATCGAGTTTATCTGGAGTGTCTTCTTTAGTGTGATAGTATAATGGGAGTCCTTTTTTTGGAAGACCTATAAGGGAGCATGCTTTTAAGCCATTTTGGCTGTATGCCATTGAATCTGTATAAGCATCAATATTACCAATTGTATGATCTATATTCATTTTTGATGCTAGTTGTGAAATTGCAAACCCTAGATCCTTATATAATTTTATAACTGAAACCTCTTCTTTTATATCTATTTTTAAGTTAGAATTCTTATCACCAATCATATCAATATTAATTATCAACGCATTTTTAAGTTCATTTTTATGTAATTTTGAGAATCTTTTACTTCCCCTGACTCCAATTTCTTCACATCCATGAGAAACAAGCCATAATTCAGTATTTTTCAAACTTTTTTGGATGAAAAAATATTTTGCAATTTCTATTATAATGGCAATGGAAGTTAGATTATCATTTGCGCCCAAAACTGCGTCATTGGATAAGATAATAATTGCCGAATAAAGGTACAATGGCATTAATATTGAAAAACCAATTAAAAAGATATAATTAAGTATAATAAAAATGAAATTTAAATTCGTATTATAGATTAAAAATAAATTAATGATATATATAACTAAAAAAAGATAGCCTGAAATGATTGAAGATGTAATAACAAATGAAAACAATTTAGGCGATATTCTTATTAATTTAAACTCAAAATTAGAATCATGATGTCCGCCAATTAAAATAATATTATGCTCTTTTATATCAGAATTATGCTTATCATTGCCATTTTTTGGTAAAATCTTTGCAAACACGTTAGTTGACTTTTTTTCCCTAAATATTGGATCAATGATTTCCAAGTTTAAAGTCAAAGAATAATAAATAATTAAAGAAATGATGCTAACAATAATAAGCATTATAATTGTAAATAATAAACTAGCATTAAATAAATAGGCCCAGTGAATTATAGTAAAAATTACAATTGATATCATCGGTAAGCGCATTATAATTTTATAAGCATCTGGATGACAAGAAAACTCTTCGATATTGACTTCATCAGAGTAATTTTTTAAATTATCCTTGATATATTCTGCACATTTAGTTTCTTGTATACTACAAGGTGGTCTTGGACCAATATTTTCACAAATTTCTAGAATTGTTTTTTTCATATTTTCTATAATCTTATTTTTATCCATATTTATTCCCAGAAAATTATCATATTATATATATTTATAGTAATTCTAGTCCATTACAAGAATTTATCAGCATATTTTCATTTAAATAATGATGAAAATGATTTAAAATAATTTAAAATCCCATTATCAATTCATTAAATTCATTAAATTCATTAAATTCATTGAATCAATTAAATTCATTAAATCCATTAAATTATTTAATTTCACTTGTTAACATATAATTCTTATTTTTAGATTAATAAGATTACTTAAAAAATTGAAAGGATATTAAAAATATACGATATATTTGCTTGAGTTTTTTATTTGAGGATATTTTTATTCCTATATTTACTTAATAGATTTTAAGATTAATTCTAGTATGTCAAGAATTTCAATCTGTTTTTCATTATTTAAATTATTTACTGCATCTTTCAGATTATTAATACAAAATGGACATGCTGTTACTATCTCAGTTGCTTCGGTCTCGATAGCGTCATTTATTCTTGTCTGAGCGATTTTTAAAGCAAGGTCTGGAAATCCTGATTTAACTCCGCCCCCAGCACCGCAGCACCATGCATTCTCTCTATTTCGATACATTTCTACAAATTCAATACCCGGAATATTTTTTATGATTTCTCTTGGAGGATCATATAATTTAGCGTGTCTACCTAAATGGCAAGGATCATGGTAGGTTACTTTTTTTACATATTCCTTATCGAATTGAATCTGATTATTTTTGATTAGAGAATCAATAATTTCAGTAATATGGAATATTTCCAGGTCATAATTAGGAATAAGATTTGGATAATCAATTTTTAATGTCCTATAACATCCTGCACAATGCGTGATAATTTTTTTACTACCTAATTTTTTTATTTCTTCATAATTATGGTCAGCAAGTTGTTTTGCAAGTTTAGTATTACCCGTCCTTAGTGCAATAGATCCGCAACACCATTCATTTTCTCCTAGAATTGTATAGCTAAGTTGTGCTTTATCAAGAATTTTTATCATATTTTTGAGGATATCAGGATATCTATAGGGTTCAGTACATCCAGTATAAAGTATATATTCAGCTGAATCAGGGAATTTCTTCCCTTCAGGAATCCATTTTGTTCTATCACTATGTTTTTCAAAATATGGATTATGAGACTTTTCGCAATAATCTAGTATTTCATTATGCCGCTTTATTCTAAACCCTCGTTCCCAGAGTTCAGCTCTTAATGCTTCCCAGATTTGAGGATGATTCATTAACTGGCTAAGCGGATGTTTTAACTGAGGATGATATGATTGATTACAAATTGATTGACATGAACCACAAATTGTACATTGATAAACTATTTCAGCAAGTCTTTGACTTGGAGTTAAATCACCATTAAGTAATCCTTTTATTAACATGATTTTTCCGCGTGCAAAAAATGGTTCCCATTTTGCTGAAATAGCTTCACGCACTGGACAGACTTTATATCTGCCTACAGCTGGTCTTACTGCAGTCCTACAATCACCACATCTGTAGCAAGCTTCTATCATTTCGTAAATTTTTTCTTCTTTAAGGTATTTATATTCAGAATCGGTCATCATTTTCCCTCCATTTCAAACATAAATTTACCTGGACATAATATGTTATTCGGATCAAGGACTTGTTTTATTGCCCTCATAAAATTGTAATATTGGTCAGTAAAAGCACCAGACTTGACCAACTGACGAGAACCAATATAACCAAGCATATAATTCATTGCACCTGCTCTTATTACCATATCCAGTTGATCTTTCCATAGTCTGAGATTAATCTCATTCAATTCAGGGCGAATTACTGTTGTAAACCCAATAGCCAACTCTACATTACATTCGCCTGAAAGTCCCACAGAACCACACCCAGTACCAGGTGGTATACCAGTTAACTCCTGTATTTTTGCAAATTCTTCTTGATGTTTTGCTGCAAACTTATCCATCACTTCAATAACTTCAGGAAATCGACTGATTGGGCAATGTGCTTCAGTAGAAAGTGATTGCGTTCCTTTAGGTAAGCCAAATACATTATGATAGAAACTCCAGTATCCATTTGTTTCATAATGATATTTGGCAAAATTTCCGTCCTCAATTTCAGGGCCAAGTGGTTCTCCCTTATTTTTAATTACGATTTCATCAAGATTTTTGACATTTGATTCGAGTTCCTCTTCTGAAAATGCTTCAGTAGTATAAAATATCATAGGCTTCTTATACTTCATCCACGCAAGATATGTAGGTGGGTCCATAGCATTCATACCCATAACGAAATAATCAGGGAAATAGAATCCGTCATAAATTCCAAATCCTCCCTTGTCTAACCATTCTTGAAAAATTCTCACAGCGTATTTCATATTGCTTCTCTTCAGTACAAAGGTCTTTCCCATATAATAAGGCGGCTTTGGATAAATATTGAGCACTGCTTTTGTTTTAATGCCAAATACTCCATTATCACCCAGAAAAATACCTGAAAAATCAGGACCAAATCCATATCTACTAAATGGTTTTTCAACATATTTACAGCATAAGGAGCCGGTGTTAATGATATCACCGGTTGGTAGCACAACTTCCAGCCCCATTACATGCTTACAGCAAGAGCCATATTTTGCGCCACCACCACCGCCAACCGAGTTATGCGATAATCCACCACCGACAACAGCACTCATCCCGGAGCCTGGGCCCATAGCGCCTGTATAATACCCATGTTTAAATAACTCTTTATTCAATTCAGCCCATGTTATTCCACATTCCACAGTAACGCAATGATTCTCAAAGTTTATATCAATAATTTTATTCATAGATGTCATATCAATAATAATTCCGCCTCTATGTGCCAGTGCACCCGCAAATAGACCTGCTCCTCCTCCTCTGGGCACTACCGGAATTTTCTCTTTATTTGCTAATTGTAAAATCTCAGAAACTTCCTCTGTAGATTTAGGAAAGACTACATAATCTGGAATAGCTTGATACACTGAATCTCCAGTTTTACTATAGCAATAACGGATATACTCATCATCAGTAGCAAACTCATCTCCGACTATTTTTTTAAGTTTATTAACAATAGAACTCATCAAATCACCATTTTAAATTATTTAAATTATTCAAATCTCATTATGGAACAGTCAATTTCTTTATCTTTTTTCTTTTAATTTATAATAAAATTTATAAACGGTAATATTACTCCTGAAACCAAAAACTTATATCTTTTTTTGGTTTTAATTGATTAAAATTATTTAATACAATATTTTAAATAGAAAATCTAATTTATTTTTACTTCATTTAGTTCAAATTCAGGGCCACCAAGTCCATATTCAACTGCCCATTTAATATAAGGGACATAATCAATAGTTTTATCCTTATAACGAGGCTCTACCTTTTTTAATAATTCAAACCCAAAAATATCCAATACAACGGGACATTTACTTGCTAGCAGGTATCCTGGTTCCAATTTAACAGGTTTGCCCCCATGTCTTAATTCATTTGCGTGAATAAGTGGTTCAGTTGCATCCATAATTGTTAAATAAAGAGGTAGACTCTCTTGTTTCATTAATAACCAGTTAGCTTCTGCTATTATTTTCCATCGGCTTCTCATAAATGGAAAAAAAGCGTGCATATGCATCTTTATACGATCAATTTTTGAGAAATATCCTACTACCATTTTTAAAGCTCCAGTCATATGGAGTTCCCAGTGAGGATGCGATTTTAAATTTGGAAGAGAAATAATTGAATCTACTTCAAATGGAAGAGTAGACATTTTGATTGAGACTCCGCGAGGTGTTTTATATTTTTTCATCGGACTTTTGTATAAATTCTTGAATTCTATTCCATATTTTTCGCAAATTTGTTTTATAGTAGTATTTTCAACTTTTTTATTACTTACATCAACACCTTGTCCATCACCACAAATAATTTCGCAACCTTTATCTTGTAGATATTTAAAAACTGCCTCAAGGGTTTCCGGATGTGTTGTAGTTGGAAATTCCTCATAAGAAACTTGATTTGGTTTTACAAACACTTTGTTTTTTATTTGATCTTTAAATAAATTCAAAATCTTTTCAACAAATTGTTTTCTGTCAATTTTAGTCGTATAATAAATAATTTCCTTCATTTTAAATCATATATTATTATTATTTGTTATTTTATTAAATTGAAAAAACATATCAAATATATTATTATTTTCTTCGATTGATTTAATAAACTTTGTTTTAAAATTGATTCAAATAAGTATTAATCATTCAACTTATCTAATTTTATATGCAATCTCAAAATTCTTTTTTGATTTTATTTCTAAAGAATTATAATTGAAATTTAAATAAATTAAATAATTTTGAAAAATTTATATAAATTAAAACTTTTTAATATAATTTAAATTATGATAGGGTGTTGATTTGAATTTAAATGACCTATTTTTTGAACTCTCAAATAAAGTAAGATATGAATTATTAACAGTACTTTCAAATAAACCTTTAAAACATTCAGAATTATCTTTAAGACTTAATATTCCAAAACCTGAAGTCACAAGGCATATTAAACGATTGGCAAAATTAGATTTAATTTTTAAAAATACAGATAATCGATTCAATATTACTCAATTTGGCAAATTGGTTATAGAAAATTTAGGATATTATGAATTTCTTATAAAATTTAAAAATTTTATAAATTCACATTGTTTGGATTTTATTCCAACCCCTCTTAAATTACAGCTCGGTAAATTAAGGAATGCAAAAATATCATCACATACCATGGAAAATATAGAAATATGGTCTCAGATCATTAAAAAGGCAAAAAAATATATTTGGGCAATCACGGATCAACTACAATATTCAATAATTCCAATTATTCAACAAAAATTAACAAGTCATCAATTAGAAATAAAAAGTATATTAGATACTAAATTATTAAATCGACTTGTTAATACAGAAGAATGGGAAATATACATTGAGGGGCCCAAACCAGAAGTTTTTGAAGAATTATATAAATTGATTGGCATACCAAATAATATACGAAAATTAGATGATACAAAACTTTCAATTATAATTACAGAATCAGATGCAATCTTATTTTTATCAAATGATAAAGGAATAGATTATTCAGAATGTTTATATACAAATGATGATCCACAATTTTTAGACTGGGCAATAAAATTGTTTAATCACTATTGGTCATTATCAAAAGCAATCAAAATGAATGAAATATTACCAAAATAGAATTGTAATCTTAAATCAAATCAGTATTTTGAGTAAAGAATCTAATTTTTTATTAATTTATTATAAATCGAAAATTAGAATACGAATTGAATAAATTAATGAAAATTTTATTAAAAAATAAAAGATTAATAGATTTATATTTAAAATATCTTTAATTAATTGGAAATTTACCGTATTTTTTGCCTGCATTGAGGAAAG
>CAZYEE010000163.1:0-8986 GCA_964646355.1 uncultured archaeon
TTATAAATAATTACTAATTATCAATTACTAAATTTATTCATTTTAGATAATAATATGAACGGAAAAATAATTATTTTTATTATTAATTTAACTTTCATTGGGTTTTTAGTTTATTTCATCTTTTTCTATCTTAAAGCAAGCTGGTTATGGTTTTAATTTGGAATTCTTATCTATGGTCTGATTTTTTTCTTTATAATCCTTCGAATCGTCCGACATTATTTCCCATTCCCAATCCCCTCATTTGCTACACCATTGATTGATAATCCTCTTCGGAGAAAATTCATGCAAAATCCTGAAATTATCGCTGAAAGAATGCAACTCAAACCCGGAATGATCGTTGTCGATATTGGGCTAGGGAAAGGAAACTATACAATCGCCGTAGCCAAACGAATTTTACCTGATGGTAAAGCCTATGCTGTAGATATTTCTGAAAAAGTTATAGATCGCCTGAAAAAACGAGTTGATAAAGAAGGTAGCTCAAATATCATTCCAAAAATCGAGAATGCTTATAACTTCTCCTTTCCCAATGAAAGTATCGATCGAATTTATGCTATTGGCTGTCTTCCCGAAATACTCGATCCTGTTAGAGCCCTCCGTGAATACAAAAGAATACTAAAACCTGATGGTATCATTAGCCTCTCTGAACTATTTATTGACCCTGATTATCCCAGGCGAAAAACCGAAATACACTGGGCTGAATGAGCAGGATTAAAATTAAAACAAAAATTTGGAACTTGGTTCTCATATTAATTAAATTTTGGTAAATAATCATGAATATTTAGACCCAAATACTTGGGTATTTAATATTTATTTTAAATAATACATTTCTCATTTTATTTATTTTCTTAGTTCTTATTTTATTCCCACTCATCTTATAAATTCTATTTACCTTACTTAATCTACTTTTTACATTATTTCTAAATTTTATATGATTTTTTCACTTTAATTATTAAATACCCTCATTTTAAAAATACAACTCTTTCATAGCCAAATATTAATTTTAATAATAAATTTGTATGAAGATATAGTATGGCTTGATGTTTTTCCCAGTATTATCATTGCCTTGTTTAAAATGTATCCACATAAAAAGTTCCTACCTAAATTAGCCTTAAACGATGACTATAAAAAGGTTGTTTTCTAATTTATATTTAAGATAATTTCTAAATTTTTATAATTTATTTTATTTCAAAAAGAATTCGGAGATTTATAAATTGTCAATTGATGAGAAATTATATAGCTTTATCATTAAAGTAGTAGACGACAGAATTAAAGAAATTCGTGTAACAAGAGAAGAGTTTGATAAAATTGCAAATGAAGTTAGAGCATTAATTAGAACTCAAGATAGAGTTGAAGAATCCTTAGAAAATCTAATGAAAGCAGTGAATGAGTTAGCGGAGGCTCAGAAGCGTACTGAAGAAAGACTTGATAATCTTACAGAAACTGTGAATAAGTTAGCGGAGGCTCAGAAGCGTACTGAAGAGAGAGTGAATGAGTTAGCGGAGGCTCAGAAGCGTACTGAAGAAAGACTAGATAATCTTACAGAAACTGTGAATAAGTTAGCGGAGGCTCAGAAGCGTACTGAAGAATCTGTTAATAAATTATCAGTAGCAGTAGAAAATTTACAAAAAGAAGTTGGATCGTTGTCTTCTACTATCGGTTTCAGTCTTGAAGATGTCGCCAGAAAGTTAGTTCCCGCTTATCTTGAAAAAAAGTTTAAAATTAGAATGAAAAGCGAGTTAGATCGAAAATTTTTCAAGATAAATGGTGATGAAATCGAAATTAATTTCTTCGGAATCGGTGAAAACGAAGAAGGTGAATTATATATCATCGGAGAGAGCAAATCAAGATTATATTCAAGTGAAGTCAATAAATTCTATAATAATGTTAAAAAAATTGAGAAAACTTTAGATAAACAGTATGTACTTTTCATTTTTGGCTTCTATATCCATCCATCTGCCCAAGAAGTAGCGGAAAAGAACAATATTGAAGTGATTTTCTCTTATTAATTTATTATGTCTTTATATCGTTTATTTCTATCCATTAACTGATTCTTTACGATTATTTTAAAATTTATATTTATTTGTTAAGTGTTTTAATTTTATTCTAATTAAATCAGAAAATAAATTAATTTTTATTAAAAAAACCAACAATCATTCTTTTTAAATTATATATTTATAGATTCTTCAATGTTTATCTACTTCCTAGATCAACCCTAATCTGCTTTCCCACCATAATTTTAATCAATTTTGGTAGATCTTTTGGTCTTACTATAATCGCTGGTACTTTTTTTCTATATTCTCTATATTCATCACCAAACCTTTTGATCAATTCAGGCTGCTCTGTACATTTGGTTTGAAAAAGTAGACCCGAAACTTGGCTCCAGAATCTTTACTATTAGATTATTATAAAAGATTAATGATAAATTGTCTAAAAATATCATATACCCTAATACTATCATAAATACGGCTACAACATACATTAAAATAATATATTCTCTTCTTCTTATATCCTGGTAATTTCTCTCTCCATTTATCTATTCTAGGTATTCTCATTTTTTTATGCATTCAGTTTATTGATTCCTATATTCTAATTGATCAATAATCTTACGTTATTTTATATATTTTTTTCGTAAATTCAACTTGAAATTTTATTTCCATCTTCTATTATTCTCTAAACCTCTATATATCCCTAAATTTACAAAATATCTATAAATCTCTATAGATTTCTTATGAATTCAATTGCACTTACTCTTTTTTCCATTGGTTTGTTATCATGATTCATTTTATTTAATCTATTTTTTTCTCCTTCTATAATCTCCTATTCTCTTCTAAATAAACAAAATATAATAATTTCTATTAATTTTTCTTTAGTTTTTAATTTTTCATTACTATGAACTCAATTTCCCCAATAATTAAAATCTATTTTACATAAATTGTCCAAAAATTCTCCAATTTTTGTTCATAAACTGCAAATTATTTCTCAAAAATCACATATAGTTGTTCTTTTAAAATTTTATCTATAAAATTCGATTATTTTTATATAACAACTAGCTAAATATCTAATGAGATGATCAAATTATGAAGAAATGTGGGGCTTTGTTATCATTTATAGTCCTTTTTAGTTTGATAATCTCTAATATCCCTATACCTGTAAGTCATTCCTTCCCAACTTTATATTATACCTGGAATTACAAGACCTCTGATGTAGTTGAATGTTTAGATATCTCCAGCGATGGACAATACATTGTTGTAGGCAGCTATGATTCCTATGTTTACTTTTTCCATCAAAACTCCTCTACTCCCTTATGGTCTTATAAGACAGGCGATGTGGTAAAAAGCGTCTCTATCTCTGATGATGGACAATTCATCGCAGTAGGTAGTCAAGATAACAACTTATACCTTTTCAATAAATCAGGCCCAACTCCTATGTGGAATTTCTCTACTGGCGGAGTCGTATGGGATGTCGCTATGTCAAGTGATGGTAAGTATATCGCCGCCGGATGTGGCACCAAACTTTATCTTTTCAGGTATAATTGTTCAACACCACTATGGGGCTATTTTCCAGGTAGCAACATAAAAGGTGTGGATATTTCCTCCGATGGACAATACATTGTCGCCGGCTGCGATAATTATTACGTTTATTTCTTCCGATACAACAGTTCAATCCCTTTATGGAGCTATAAAACCAACTATGTCGTTGAAAGCGTCGCAATCTCCAGCAACGGACAATACATCGCTGCTGGTAGCTGGGATAAATCGGTATATTTCTTCTATCAAAATACCTCCACACCTATTTGGTCTTTTGAAACAGGCTTCCAAATAAGAAATAACGAACTGGTTGATATCTCTGATGATGGACACTATATAGTCGCCGGCAGCTGGGATAATAATGTGTACTTCTTTCTTTATAATAGCTCTACACCACTCTGGAACTACTCCACTAATAATATCTTAAATAGCGTCTCTATCTCCTTTAATGGACAACTCATCCTTGCAGGCGGCGCCGATAGTCAACTATACCTCTTTGAAGCATCTAAATCTTCTCCTATCTGGTCCTTACCCCTCAACGATGCAATCGGCTCCATTGCTACCTCTGATAATGGCCTTAATATCCTTGTCTCCAGCTTCCTAAAAGCTTATTTCATTGACCTTCAGGATAACGATAACGATGGCATCTCCGATTGCTACGAACTCTATATCTCACACACCGCTCCCAATGACCCCGACTCCGACCACGACGGATACCCCGATGGATGGGAAATCTTAAACGGCTTTAACCCCCTCAATAAATTCTCTAACCCCACTATCTCCTTAATTTTGATCTTCATCTCAATAATTTCCACCACTATTATCATAATTGTAGCTTTGTTTCTAATATTCAAAATAAAAAATAAAAAAGACACCAATAAAGAAGAAAAATCGAAGTCTAAATGAAAAAAGATGTAAATATCAGTAATTAATAACCCCCATCTTTTTTATTCTTTTTAATTTTTTTACTTTAAATTCTATTTTTACTTTAAATTCTATATTCTATTTCCTCCATTTTATATATTTCTCCAAAAAAATTATTTTTTTACCCTCCCTGATTCATTCTCCTATTATATAATCCAAATCTTCATCATCTATTTCAATTTTGTTATAAAATCTTTTTTTTCTTTCTAATTTATTCCTCCTTGCTAATTAATATAAAACTTCTTCTAAAAATGTATCTTCTTCTGTTTCGATTAAGACATATTGTCCAATATTATATATTAACGTTATTTCTTTATCAATTTTATCATATATTTCTTTTAATTCCATAATATTTTGGTATAAATTAGCTGTTTTCCCTTGATTATCAATTTTCTCAATATTTAGTTTTAAATGCTCTTCTGCTTCGGTTCTAAAAATTCTACATGAATGTGAACCATAACCACTCAATAGCGATTCAAAAGTCCTATTTATTTCTTCCTCCGATCTTCCTTTCATACTATATCTTGTTAGAAAATCTCGAGTAAATTTTTCAGTGTTTCTTAAAGCTAATCTTATCTGTCCTATGGAAAATAAATTTACAGCTTGGATTTGAGGAAATATTCCTGCTACTGATATTTCTGTTTTATAAACTTCTTTAACTAGTTTAATATATTCCTCAAGTGCATTAGCGCTTATCCAAAATTTCTCGTCTTTTAAATATATTTGTGGGTCAATTGGACTTAATTCGGATAATGGTGTCATTCCTATTCTATCCGCTCCTAAACAAATTAGTGTTCCAGCACTTAATGCATGCTTTAATACAATTACTGTGATATCTTTAAAATATTCACGAGCCAAATATACCAATTTTGCAGCTGCCTCTCCAATACCACCAAATGTTTCTAATAATATATCTAATCTTTCTAATTTTGGTGTAATTTTTTTAAAAATTAATGTAAAATATTTAAAATCATTAAATTGAATTGCTCCATCAGCTAAATGAATATATGAAATTACAAAAGAATCCCTTTCTTCCTGAATCTTTTTAATTAATTCCTTTCGTTTTCTCAATTCAAAATTTCTTAAAATTTCCAAATTTAGATCCTCATTTTTTTATTTTTGTATGAAAATATATCACCCCAGTTTTATTAAATCTGCCACCAGGTCCAAAATATTTTTGCATCTCTTCCCTCGTATATCTCCTTACCTTCTGACCACCTCTATCATTATAAAATTTCATTTTTTAATCACCTTCTTTTTATTATAATATTTATTTACTTACCCTTAATTTTACTTTATTTTAATATTTATTTATATTTCTAGTTAATTTTTTTTAAAATTAAAACTCAATAAAAATTTGAGTAATATTATGATAATAGAAAATTGTAAAAAATAAAATTACTTCATTATTTATTGAAATCTCCCTAAAAATTCTTGAATTCTTCTATATCTCATTAATTATATATAGCATTAATTCTCTATTACATTTTAACTAAGTATACTGTATATTCTCTCAAAATAGTTCTCTTCCAAATCTAATATCGCTTTATTCATTTCTTGCCCTAACCTTGCAATCAATGCAAAAATAAATTCCCTTCTTTCTTTTATAAATTTGATGAATGTTATTCCATAATTTTCAACGTTTATTACCATCTTAAAAATTGGTTTCACTACCTGTATGTTTTCATATAAAATAATCCCGTTTGTCACTACTGCCGAAAATAGGTCCTTAATACTATTATCCAGTATATAATCCGCAAACAACATTGATGACCTTTCGACCACTGAACCCCCCACTAAATCGTATTCTCGCACAAATTCCGATAATACTGCCTCTACTAACTTTGATCTCTCTGATTCCGTCAAAAACGACTTCAAAACATACGAAAACGCCATCAATATTGAATTACGATCGTATATCGACGTAAGAAATATTGGAACATCTAATCCTGAAAGTAAATTCTTTATTCTCGAAACCAACTCACTTATATTCTCCTTTAAATCCCACCTCGGAACTGACTTCTTCATTCCAGGCAACTCTATGAATGTTGGATCCACCTTATGGATACACACCATAAACGGCGGGACCTCTCCTATTAACTTATATGCCTCAAGTATATCTATCAAATAATCAAGCGCCTCATCATATCTATCAGGATCTGTAACATCTATAAAATATATCACATAATCTACATCCACTAATACCTTCGATTCCTCCACTATATACTCCTTCCTAAACTTTTCCTGCCCACCACAGTCCCATCTCGTTATTGAAAAATCCAATACCTTTATCTCTGATCTCTCTATCCTCACAGTCGGCGATAACTGCTGGATATTCTTATAATCCAAATCTAACACCTTTATAAATGACGACTTGCCCGCATTATCTAACCCTAACAACACCACCTTTTTTTCCTTCATTTACTCTCACACTTCCTATTCGCTCTATTAATCATCCTATCTATACTAAACTTTTCTCTATCTTCTAATTTTATTTCTCTTTCTTTTTTCTATCTTCTATATCTCTTTATTCATTATTTGTAAATAATATGCTTAATCTCTGATTCTTACTAATATTATGCCTACCCTCTCCTCTAAATATCTATCGTTTTTCAACCACCCTCAAACAAATATAAACTTCTTAAATAATATTCGTAATATTCTATATAATAATTCTTGATAATCAAATATTTTTTCATCAATTATTTAAGCTGTTTTATATGAACAAAACTACTCGTATCACAAAACAAGGTATTAGATATGTTCTTAGAGAAATAATTTATTCTACTATAAACCTAATTTTACTTTTAATTGCAAGTGGATACCTTTTTTGGTCTAATGCATGGATTTTATTTTTCATTTATATTTCATATCAAGTTCTGACCTTTTTCATTCTTTTTAAATATAATCCAAACTTATTAAATGCCCGTGGTAAAGCTTTACATGAAAATACTCTATCCACCGACAAAATACTTATGATTCTTTATAACTTTTGCGCCTTTTCTGCTCCCATCATTGCCGGATTTGATGTTATCCGATTTAAATGGTCTTACATGCCCTTCTGGACCACATTTCTTGGAATAGGCATTTTAATTTTTAGCTTTATAATTGCTACCTGGGCTATGACTGTTAACCCCTTTTTTGAACCCAGTATAAGAATTCAGCACGATAGAAACCAAAAAGTTATCTCATCAGGGCCCTATAAACTCATAAGACACCCCGGCTACCTAGCCGCAATTATCGGCGCACCCTCCTATACCCTAATCCTTGGATCCTGGTGGGCTTTTGTTCCTATAATTTTTGATATAATAATCTTTATTATTAGGACCTCTCTTGAAGATAGATTATTAATGACTGAATTACCCGGTTATAAGGAATATGCAAAAAAGGTAAAATTTAGATTAATACCTTATATTTGGTAATTATAGTCAAAATTAATTATATATTGCCTCTAAAAATTGCTTTATCTTTTACTAATATTATTCTCTAAATTAAAATTAACACTTAATTGAAAATGACTTCTTAAAATTCTTTATATCAATAAGACTTTCCTTAGAATAGGAGAATAGCTTCACTACCTTTTAATGGCGGTGAATGCGCATGGACATTTACCAGTTCTGATTTTAAACATTTTTTCTTGAATTACTAAATCAGGTATTATCTAACAATTTTAAACGATTTATATCTGAAAAATTGAGAGCCTTAAATTGTTGAATTAATAGAATGAATACAATTCGGTATTAAAATTTAGAAAAAAAGAATTTTAATATAAAAAATATTATTTATTGAATTTTGCTTTATTGTTTCTACTGGGCTCTATTTTTGCCTATTAACCACATTTTGTATTAAGTGAATTGAGGACACCGTTTTTTATTTTTTCTAATCTCAATTGCTGTTATAAATATCAAAAACATCGTGATTGTCACCAATAGCATATCAAAACCTGGAATCGCACTTGAAGTTGTGGTAGTTGTTGGGCTTGTGAATGTAATGTTTGCATATTTTATTATCAATACATCGCCGTCATATTCTCCCATTCCCGTGCTGTTTGTTGTTCCACAGAATACAATTGACCCGTCTTCTCCCGCAAACACTCCATTACAAACATCATTACCATCGCCTCCCCAGATCTCATACCACCACTGAAGCCCATCCAAATCAAAACCTGTTATCATTACATCCTTTTTACCTCCATTTATCACATATCCACCTATTATTAGATTTGACGCTGAATCCATTGTAATACTTCTCGCACACTCGGTCTCATAACTCGCCCAAATCCGACTCCACTGTAATACCCCCGCACTATTGTACTTCAACAAAAATGCCTGCGTACCTCCCATCAACTCTATACTGCCACAAATGTATATGTTATCCTCATCATCTATACACATATCGTAAACATTCTCATCACCTGAATCGCCCCAACTTACGTTCCAAATTAAATGGAAATTAGAATCATACTTCAACAATAACACATTCAATGCTCCAGTACCGTCCTCTGTAGTACCCGCTACATATATATTATTCTGACT
>CAZYEE010000164.1:0-8974 GCA_964646355.1 uncultured archaeon
AGATCCATGGACACCCTGGCCCTTCCCATAAATCTATAATATACATTTTTTTTTCTCTTTTTTTTAATTAAAATATCAATTACAATTGTTTTATTAATTCCAAATTAATAGAGGACTCTTAAACTAAGTTTAAATTTGAATTTATTATTAATATTTTTGAATTTTTAAATTATTAAATAAATGAATTAATTTTGAATTATTAAAGAATTTAAAGAATATATTAAATAAATATTAGAAAAATCGAGTAGAGATATTTAATTAAATAATGATTCAAATAACAACTTAAAAAAATAATTAATTTTACTAGAATAAAATAAGCTTAGTTTAAATAATATTGGTTTAGAATTAAAATAAATTAAAAAATTATGATGTTATGAAGGTGTCTAATTTTTTTTATGTAATTTTTTATACAACTATCCTGTTATGTTTTTTACTTCAAAGATCCTAATTTTAATTCGCTCCATGTAGATTCATCAGGTTCATATTCCGTTCCGCATTTTGGGCAAATTAGAACAACACGTTCTGTACCCCTATCGATTTCATATAATTTTCTATAAATATGACCGCATTTGCATTGAATAATATATGAAACATTTCTCATTCCTTGGTGTACATCGTAGCTTAAACAACAACAAGTGTCACTACGCAATTTTATTTCTTTAATTTCATTTTGCTTGTTTCTTAATTTAGCTTTTGCGACCACAAGTTTAATTCTAAGTTTGCGTGCTTCCTCTTCTGTTAAATCTTCTTTTAATTTCAGTTTTAATTCTTTAATTTCATCTTCTATTTTACTTATTTCTTTTTCTATAGCTTTAATTTCTTTAACAACGGATTCGGAGTATTGTGTGACGATTTCAGCCTCTTTTATAATTGTATCAGTTTTAATTTGTTCAGGTATTAGATTCTTTAATTCAGGAGATAGTTTCAGTAAATCTGCAAGTAGATTCAAGACTTTTTCCCTATTCTCCCTTTCTATAGCTACAAGACCTTCGGTTCTATAGCCTCCTAAAATCTCACTCACTTGTTCAGGGCTTAGAGCATTTGGTAAATCCTGTTTATTTGCAATAATAGCAAATGGAGTCTTAGGAGTATATTTACTAATCTGCTCTACAAAAAAGATTGATTTTTTAACGTTATCCTCTTGCGAATCTACAACCAAAATGATTGCATCAGAATTTTTAACGAATCTTTCCCATAAGAATGAAAATTGTTCCTGGCCAGCACAATCAAATAAAATACAATTGTTAAGTCCCCCAATAACAATATTATCTATATCAAGTGTCATAGTCGGTAAATGCGTTTTTGGAAATTCCTCATTTTGGATTAAATTTCCAATTGTAGTTTTTCCAGTTCCGGAAAACCCAATTAATGCAATTTTTGGTGGAAGTTCTTCCAGTATTTTTGATGACATCTCATCAACTTTTGTGATATCAACAAGTTTTTCAAGTTCATTTGTTTCTTTAATATAAGGTTTGGTTTGTACCTTGTCAATTGATAGTTGTTTACAATAGGATGCATCCATAACAATTGAGAAAATCGTGGCTTTATCCAAGAATTGTACTGCTTTTTCAGAATCTATCCCTGTCAATTCTACAAGTTTATCAACAGACATCTCTAATAAATCTTGTATTGTATATTTTTCATCTGTCAGTTTATTTATTACTTCATAATCAAATATTAGTTCTCTAAGCAAGCGTGCTTTTTTTCGGAACTCAATTAATATGTGTTGTGGAATTTTTGTTTTTTTAGATACCTCAAGTACATCGATTGATGCCAGGTCTTTTACTGTATCAATACCTAAGGATTCCAGCGTTTTTGCTATTTTATCACCAACCCCTTGAATTACTCTAACATTTAAATCGGGAATCTGCTCCAAATCACACACCTCCAAGCATTTCGGTGATTTCATGATTAAAATATGTCATCTGTTCTTTAATTACATCATTTGGATCTCCTAAATCAGTTACGAAGATGAATAAAAGTGGTCCGTCGGGTATTGTGGAATTTGTCGAATATGCAATTTTATAATGAACTGTATTAAGAAAATCTATTTCAACATCATCTACTAGTTCATCTATGAAATATGTTAACGACATATATAGCGGTGAAATAGCTTCCCAAGGATAAGTTTCACCAAAATTCTTTTTATAAATTATTTCCTTTCCTTTTATTATTATAATATTTCTTAACATATTATATCACCGCAATTTTTCAAATTGGTCTGAAAATTTCTAATCTCTTTTAAATATATATTATGCTTTTTCATTGCTTATTATTAAAAGTATTGATAATATTATATAGAAAAAAAAATCATTATTTTGCACTCATATCCTCTAGTCATAATAATAGACTGGATTAATGATGTAATTTGAGTTTAAAAAGGTTATATCAATGAATACCTATTATTTTAAAGGTATAAGAATCACATGCAGTAAATGTGGAAAATGTTGTATGGATACAGAAATGGAGATATCGAATCAAGAAGTTAATAATTTAGTTAATTTAGGATATAAAAAAAATGAATTTATTATAATCAAAAATGGGTATATGCAGTTAAAAAATGTCAATGGTTATTGTTATTTTTATGATACCGAAAAAAGATTATGTAAAATTTATAATAATCGCCCATTAGGTTGTAGATTCTATCCCATAATACTAAATGAAAAAAATAAATGTATAATTGACTCACATTGTTTTTGTTATGAAAAAAATAAATCCATTAAAATACCACCCTCAATATGTAGTGAGTTGAGGAGATATGTTAAATCCTTAGATAACGAAATTAAAAAGAGACTAAAATTTTAATTACAAATTTATTTTAAAATATTTTTAACATAAAATTGTTTGAATAAAAGTTATTATATGATTATATTTCAGCCGCTCGTAATTTATTACGAATTTCTTTCTCTTTTTCTGTTAAAGCCATTTCTGTGAAATTATTGATTTCTTCTAACCATTTTAATTTTTGTTCAGTCGTCAGTTTCATATATTCTTTAATTTTATTATCTTCTATTGTATATGAAAATCCCTTAGCCATGATCTTTCTCCATCCATTTTTTTACTTTCCTTAATAATTTAATATCACTAATATCTTGTTGCCTTTTAATATTTTGTTTCATAATTATCAAATCATCTAATGAAACTAAATATATTTCAATATCGCCGACATTTTTGATAGTTTTATTTTGAAAAGCATTTTCAAAATCTAAAGGATGTTTAACTATTATATCAATTGTTTTAAAATTTTCAACTTTATGATAATAGCTGAATGCTTTAAGATTTTTATTTTTAATCCAATGATTTAATATATTTTTATTAGCTAAATCGTCAGGATTAACTGGTAATTTAGGTATATAGCCCAATTCCTTTAATACCCGATTTATTTTTAATATATTATCCTTATCCATTGAAATAATTATATCGATATCTTGTGTAACTCTTGGTATGCCATATAAATTTACAGCTAGACCACCAACAATCAAATATTTTACCCCTTCTTGAAAAAATTTTTTCATAATATCATAATAATACATTTTTTAAAGCTCCAAGCCTTATTTTTATCTATTTCATATTAGATTGAGCTATTCTTTTATTTAATTTTATATATTTAAATAAAAGCTATCATATAATTTAAATACAATTTATTATAGTGGAAAATGTAAAATGCAAAACAAATTATAACGATTATTATTAAAAAGACAAGGACAATTAATATATGATCGAAATAATTGGGCTTACAAAGCGGTTTAAAAATATTACAGCAGTCGATAATATTAATCTGAACATATTCGATGGAGAGATTTTTGGACTTCTAGGTCCAAATGGTGCTGGTAAATCAACTTTAATTCATTTATTATCTACAATTATGAAACCTGATTCTGGAACTATCAGAATAAACGGTATCGATATCTTAAAAAATCCATACCAAGTACGTAAATTAATATCTGTGAGTTTTCAAGATCCCCGACTCGATTGGCAGCTAAATCCAATTGAAACCTTAAAATGGCATGGAAAGATATGGAAAATTCCAAAAAATGAACTACAATCTCGGATAGACGAATTAATAAAATTATTAAAACTCGAAGAATATAAAAATATAAAAAATTGGAAACTATCTGGAGGCACTCGAAAAAAGATCGAGGTCTGTAAAGTCTTAATAGTCCGACCAGAGATCGCAGTTTTTGATGAGCCAACTGCTTTTTTAGATCCAGTAATGAAACAGATTATCTGGGATAATATAAAAAGATTAAAAGAGGAAAATGGAAGTACAGTTATTCTAGCCACTAATTTGATGCATGAAGCGGATATTTTATCCGATCGAGTAGCCATTATGGATAAAGGCAAAATAATGGAAGTAGGAACTCCTGAATCTCTAAAAAATACAGTTCCATCTGCTAATTTTATAATCATTAGCTATGAATCAACCTCTACTGAACTCTCAATAGAAAAGATCGTAGCAAATTTAGAAGAATTTCCATCTATTCATAAGGTCATTGTTGAAAACACTGCCGAAGAATTTAATGAAGTAGTGCTCAAAATTATGTCTAATAGTGTAAAAAAGGTGAGTTCTGATATTTTAAAATTTTTTCAGGAAAATAGAATTATTATAAAAAATTTTGAAATAACAACTCCAACATTAGATGATGTATTTTTTCATTTTACAAAATCATATCTAAATCCCGGTGAACAATCAGGTTGAAGCTAATAAATTTATCATTTTATAACATTTCAAAAGTAATTGAAAGAGAATGGAAACATCTAATTGCAAATAAGCTTTATCTTATAACTAATTCAATATCCTTTATAGTTCAGATATTTATTTATGCATTTATTCTAAGTTTTATGATTCCGAGCTTGAATTATTTGCAATATTATGCTATCGGAATGTCTGTATTAACATTATGGTCATTCTCAATGTTTACTGCATGGAGTGTAGCTGGAGAACGGCAATCCGGTATGATTGATTATTTCTTAAGTCTTCCAATTAAGAAGCTTGAATATGTGTTTGGCAGAATTCTTGGTGCTACTTTTAGAAATCTGGTCTATATTGCTCCATTCTTTACTATAACATTAATTATTACAGGAATTAATTATCTTCCCAATTTAATCCTTATTATTGGTATACTTATTATATTTGGACTTGGATTGTCCGGCTTTGCTATTACACTGGGCTCATTGATAAAATCTGCGATGATTTTAGATTTTTTAATTGGTATTATTGATATATTTATGATCCGACTTTCAACGGTCTATTACCCAGAATATGCGATGATGTATTGGATGCAATTTGCATCTGAATTAAATCCATTAACACACATGTGTGATATAGTGAGATACGGAACTGGAATAATGGAGATATCTAATATTAGTTTTTCAATTATGTATTTAGTTATTTTTAGCTTATGCTTGATTATTATAAGTATAAAATTATATATTGATAAATTGGAGGGTGGAAAACGGGTCTAAGCAAATATTTTTCATTTGCGATTATAACATATATTGATCTCAAGAATTTTTTTAGATTTACATATTGGATAGCAATCCTAATGGTATCATATATAGTTGATTTGTTAATAATGGCGAGTACATTAAGTAATATTATTATTGGCTTGGACTATCTGAAATTTTTTGGTCCTGGTATCACAATTGTCGCCGCATTTTCTTCTTCTTTTATTTTAGCTAGAAAAATCAATTTAGAGAAAGAAAATAAATTTGATTATTATCTATTATCCCTTCCTATCAAAAGATTTGATTTCATTTTAGGACGTGCTATTGCTGGTATGGTTCAAGGATTGATATATTCTTTACCATTGATGATACTTACTTTTATAATTGTTAGAATTCCCGGATTTTTTGAATTATGCCTTATAATCTTTTTTTTCCTAATTTTTTCATTATCAATGACATTTCTTGCAATAATAATTGCAACTTCCACTCGAGGTAGCAGAAATTTCACGCTTGCAAGAAGTTTTATCTATCTCTGGCTCATGTTTGGTTCGACCATCTTTTATCCATTAGATATAATAACAAATTATTTTCCTCCGGTTATTATTTTTGTATTAGAATTAAATCCAATGAGTTTCGGTGTTAATATATTCAGAGGAATTCTTTTTCAAACTAAAATTGATATATTCAATGTAATTGGAATAGCAGTTTTTATGATATTAATGATCTTCTTAGGAATTTATTCATATGATAGATCTACCAATAGATAATGCCGATAAAAAATAAAAATAGAAAAGCAAAGTTTCATTTTTTTATACATCTCAAAGATTTAGAACGGATTTGTTGTTAAAAAAATGAAAATTATTAAGAACAAAACAGGGATAAAAAATGATTACTAATAAATGAAATTAAAATATAAAGAAACTCTATAATATTTTAAACCGGGTTTGTATTTATAGTATTTATTTTCCTAATCTTATTCTTCTTGGATATGGTTTTCTTACCTCATCTTGAGTTACTATCACTACTCCAATTTTTTTAAACCCAAAACTCTGAATAAACTGTAAAGCTTCATAATTTTCAGCATATGCTTCCGCATATATTTTATCGACATTTTGTTCTCTAAAATATTTACCGACTTCTGCTGCTAATGCAGTAGCAATTCCACTACGTCTGTATTCTTTTAAAACTCCGATCTCTCCCAATACCCCCAATTTCTCACCCTTTTTAACATAATGGGCTAGTTCCTTATCTAAATATTTTGCAAACTCCTTTTCTGAAAATGGTTCTCTAATAAAACAAATCACATATCCGACTAATTTTCCATCGATTTCGGCTAAAAATACCATATCATCTGGAATTAACTTAAATTCTGATTCAGTATAAGTTGGTAAATGTGGATCTACCGTGGTTAAGTTAACATAATTATATAATTCTACAAATTTGGAAAAATCTTTTTCCCTGTTATATCTACGAATTTTTACCCCAGGTATCTTAATTTCTGGTATATTCTTTTTTTCTTTAAAGTCAAGTAAAAGTTTGTAATATTTATAACTTGCTTTAAAACCTTTTTCTTCTTCTAAACTCAATTTGAGTTCCTCATTTTTCTTGTAATTTTAAAATTTAAATTAACAATGTTTAGTTATTATCAGTTTTTCGATTTTTCACTTATAAAATTATCCTCAATAATAAAGTTAAAAACCTTAAAATAGATAGGATCTTTAATATTATTTAATGACAAAAAGGATAGCTAAGAAGATAGATTTAGATAAATTAGATGCAAGAAAGTTAAGACTTGCAAAAGAAGCTCTTGAAGTTTGCAATAAATTTCATGATATTACTGGTAGAAATAAAATTCCATTAGATGAAGTAGCAGATCATTTGGGTATTACAAAAGAGGAAATTCAAGATGCTTTTGATGAACTTGTTAAGACTGGTGAAATTGGTGATGATGGCGATAGGGATCACATGAATTATCGTGATAATGATTTTCTAATTGAATTTATTGAAGAACTTTTAGCGGAAATAGAGCCCGATGAGGAAGAGGACGAAGAAGATAGTGTTGAAATAGAGGAACGATTAAGATACTTTACCTAAAATAAGGATCATTATCTAATAAAATTTCTCAAATTCTAAAAAGTGTCTTTTTATATATTAAATGCTTAAATTTTTTATAATGAATAAATTTTAATTTAATATTTCTCTTTTTTGAATAATTATCCCTATATAAATAATATTCTCCACTATATTTCATATTTTATTATTTCCTTAATAATAAACAGACAATTGCTTGCATAAATGGAATTTTACTAAATATTAGATCTACTCTTGGTGATATAAATCCAGCGAATTTTATTCTTAATATTTTAAATCCTATATTTTTTACTTTATTAATAATATCTATTGATCTATATTCTCTAAAATGGCCATGACCTATAGTATCAAAATCTCTAATTCCTGAAGATCTATCGAGTAAATCCCAGAATATTGCCTTTTTTGGAACTGTTATTACGGCATAATTTTTAGTTATTCTATAAATCTCTTTCAATACCTTTATATCATCCTTTACATGTTCTAATACTTGAGAACATAATGTCCATTTAAAATAATTATCCTTAAAATTCAAGTTATGAATGTCCATTTTGTAAAACTTGCAATTTAATCCTTCTTTCTCAGCTATTTTTCTTGCTATTTTTAGTTTATTCTCTGAAATATCGATACCTACGCATTGTATTCCCCTTCTTGCTACATGGTGTGTAAAATAACCGAATCCACATCCTATATCACAAAAATTACCATTCTTTATATGTTTTAACCATTTTTTAATAATGGCTATTCTACAAGCATGGGAAGAATACATCTGATATATTCCAATATAGTAGTCATTAAGCGTGAACTTTAATCCTTCATTTTCATAATATTGTTCCAGTTTAGAATCATCTATTTGCTCCATGGTTTATCATGTATTATACTCAAGTTGATATTTAGCCATAATAAGTCCGTCAAAATATTTTAAAATTTTTTTATCAATTGAATGCTTTTTTATTTTAGATTGTCCAATATTTCCATTCTCCTCAATTTTGCGTTCATTGGCTTCTAAAAATGCTCCGTCCTTTGCGACCCAAAGTTCAGGTCCTATCAACGTACCTTTATTCGGGCCTGCTATATTGAAAAAATATATTTCATTTAATTCCTGGAGTTTCATATCTATATCTCTTAGAAACTTTATATAATCAAAGTATGCTTTTTTCTTTTCAAATTCAAATATAAATATATAATGCGGCTTAGGGTCAAACACACCAACCATACAATAATCATAATATTCACAATTATTTTTCTTAGCGGCTGTCTGGACTGCAGTTTCAATTTCATTTGGTGTTAATTTCTCATCAGCTAAATCTATAACACCTTTTCTATAAGCAAATTTAAATTCTACAGGATCTATTGATTCAATTTTTATGATATCATTCATATTATACGCATATAAACCATTATAACTGGTAATTATAACCAAATATTCCTTTCCCTT
>CAZYEE010000165.1:0-8925 GCA_964646355.1 uncultured archaeon
TAGGATTTTTTATAATTTTATATTGAGCGTTCATAATAAGCAATCCATCAATAGCTATATTTATCAGTGTTGAAATCGGCATTCGATCGCTCGGAAAATAAACTTTTGCAGTTCCAAATACTTGCATTATAGTATATCCTAAAACTTGTAGTAAATCAAGATATTTAGCACAAGTATTTCTATTCATATTTAGTTTATTTGAAATTTGAGTAATAGTCATTCCGTGTGGGTTATCTTTCAACAATTTCTTAATTCTGGCAAATTCCTTTTCATATCGTTCCATTTCTCACCCTTAAATTAACAACATGTTAAGAAAATTTACTTTAATTTTACTTATTGATTATAACTATTAAAAAGTTTGGTACATTATTGACCAAATTTAGTTTTTGATACGAAAATGATTTTTTTATTCTTCTTATTGTCATGAACGCTCGTATTTAATAAATTATTTCATCATTGTTATAAAAAGTTAATTTAAAAACGACTGTCTAATTCAGTTCCACAGTTTGGACAAAATTTTTTAAAGACCAACTTCTTTCCATTAGAAAATTTTAAAATTTTTTTCGGAAAAATATTGTAAATATCTTGTAAATCTGAATCTAATATTGAAACCAAGTTATATCCTCCCTTTTTATATAGTTTAGTCTTAATTGCTCTTCTTTTTAAATAATTTTTATTATTTAATCCCCAATATTCAATATATACGTCATATTTTGGGAGATACCAATCACATTTGATTTTTTCACCCTTAATTTTTATAACTTTTTCATAAATATGCTCAATACCTAATTTATTCAACAGATTATCAATAATCAATTCCCCTTTCGATTTAACCACGTGTCCATCTATACAATTATATTTCCTTCCTTTTATTGGAATAGCCTTTTTTTTCTTGATTTTATCGATTATAATAAATGTATATGTTAAAATAAGTAAAATTAAAATTCCCCATACAATAAACCATTCTATATATACCATTAAAAAGTTACCTCTAATTATTTCAAATATAAATTCAGGCTATTGTTTTATTATTTATTCATAGACTAAATATCTCTTGAATTGGATTAATTTCAATTTTATTTAATTGATTATATTTTATAAAGTTTTAAAAATTAATATAAAGAAAATTAGATAAACGATGATAAAAACTAAAATATTCATCAAATATAAAATTAAGGCTGGATTTCTTTTAATCAATTTATTTATTAAATAAAATGTTTGAAAATTGGGCTTTAAAAAAATAAATTGGATTTTTAATTATAATTGAATTGTATATGATTGCCTAAATTATTCAGAAGTATTATTTTATATTTAACTTATTAAACGTAAATAGATATTCAAAATCCAAGCCTCTTAATAATTCTATTTCTATTTTTTCCCTTTTCTGATTTTTCAAATGATATTGAATAAATTTTTATTTATTATTAAAAGCTGAAATTTCCCTTGTAATATCTTGTAGCAGGGCAACCCAAGCAAGACTGCATATATTTAGGACAAACATCACAATACTCCTCACAGGGAGCCTTAGAACAATCTTTAGATATCCTACGTGAATCTAATGGTATAAACTTGGGTATTATTTTAGTAATGACTCCCTCAATATTACAGGAATTGACCCTAGGGTCCATTTGAATTTTTTCAATTAAACAAGAACAAGGTGAATCATTTTTTGAAATTTTTGTGTTATATTCATCAAATATTAACGCAATAATTTGATTATTTATTACCGATTTAAAGACAAATAATGTTTTTGGACAACTATGGAATAAATTCAAAAAATAATCAACATCTATATTTCTTTTTAATTCAACTTTTATTAAAAAATAGTCCAAATTTAAACAATTATAGTTAATATTAATACTAAAATTTATAACATTTCTTTTAAGTAAATTTTTATAGAATTTTGAAATAGTCTGCCTGGTCTTGTCGATATTTTTTGATATTTTTAGTATTGAACTTTGTGGATTTTTAATGAATTCACGGATAATTAATTTGTCAGTTTGAGAAAAATCAGAAATTTTTTTTTCTTTTTCAGTTTGTAAAAGATCCATCATCTTTTGCCACCCAAAACTATTTATAGTCGTTAATTATTGTGGTGTATGATTACATCTATTTGGTAATATACTTTGGACGGCTTCTTTTATTATTTTCGCAATATTATATTGCTGATAATAATGATTAGCAAAATTGAATGGCAAATCTTAATAAAATTGTAAAAAGTCAATTGAGGAAAAAAAGTATCCTTTTCATTTATTAAAGAAATTCTTAATAAATTAATTATGATTTGAGAGTTTTTCAAAGAGATTCAATTAAAATAAAATTATATTTTTAACTTATGATTAAAAAATTGAAGGATTAAATTAACAATATGTAAAATTAATTGGAATAGATTTTGACTAATTTTATAATCAATAAAAAAACACTAACTCTTTTTTATTTAATTATAGGTATTTCAATTCCGCAATATGGACAATGTTTATTAGTTATATTGATTTCTAAAATACTGAAAATGGATCTTTTTATTAATAATTTATTGCAATTATGACAGTATGTATTTTCGCCCTCATGACCTGGTACATTTCCAATATATACATATTCTATCCCGATATCTTTTGCGATTCTCATTCCTTGTTCAAGAATTTCAATTTTTGTTGGTGGAGCGGTATATTTATAATTCGGAAAATAACGGGTTAAATGCCATGGAGTATTAGAGCCCAGATTCTTTATAATTAACTCTGCAATTTCTCTTATCATCGACTCATTGTCATTGACTCCAGGGATTATCAAAGTCGTTAATTCTACATGTACACCATTCTTTTTTGCATAACTTGCATTTCTAAAAATATAATCCAAATTAGCACCGCAGTGTTTTTTGACTGTTTCTTTATTTCCTTTAATATCTATATTGATCGCATCAAGCCCTGCATCAATCAACATTTTTAAGGCGTCTAATGTCATATAACCGTTTGAAACATAAGTGTTATATAGATTAAAAGACCGTGCGATTTTAAAAGCTTGGAGTGAATGTTCAAACAATAAAGTAGGTTCATTAAAGCTGTAGCTTAGTCCATCTGAATTTTTATTAATTGCAAGTTTAACCAAATCTTCGGGCGAGATATAATTTTTTGGATCATAGACAGGCAGAGTTTTGGAAATACTATAATTCTGACACCAATCACATTTAAAATTACAGGAAAAAGTCCCGACGGTTAATGCAAAAGTACCGGGATGAAAATGAAAAAATGGTTTTTTTTCTATAGGATTGTTTGAAATTGAGGAGATATTTCCGTATACAAGGGTATAAAGTTTATTATCAATATTTTTCCTTGTTTTACATAATCCTGTTTTATTATTGGACAATTTACATTTATGCTCACATGTAAGGCATTGGATTGTGTTATCCAAATCTTTAAATAAAATTGCTTCATGTAAAAATATGTTCATATTATGTGTCATCTTCAATCAAAATATCTTAATATTTTTGATAAAATTAATATTTTTATTATGTTTTACATTATAATAATCAAGTTTCAGAATATATGATTCATGGATTCGATAAATATTTTTAATCCAATTTTCAAAAGGTATCAAATAATGCCAATTAATCGTGGTATTATTGGGCATGTGGAATGGAAAGATAATCTACCTGCTAAGAATATAAAAGTGAGTGTTATAGAGAGAGATTTAATTTTTCCAGATCAGCTTCCTTCTACAAGGACAGATTCCGATGGGAATTTTATAATTACCTACAATCCTGATCAATATTCACCTAAGTCAATATTTAAAGAAAATCCTGATTTGGAGATAATTTTAGAGTATAATAAGAATAATATTCCTAAAAAAACCAAATTTTTATATAAAAATGTCAAAGACGAATGGTTAATTTTGGAATGCTTAAAACTTGACGATTTATCTAAAGAATGCACGCCAATTCCGGAAGAAAATGAGGTTTATATGGGTGAAAATATCTTTACAATTAATTTAAAGGATTCAATCGATGTTCATACACCCGAAAATAATGATATTTGGGAGGTTTATATTGGTAGCATTTTAGAGTATTCACCTAAAAGTATTATAGCGGAACAAACTACATTAAAAATAAATAGTTGGGGCGGAAAAGCGATCGTCGCTGATGTAATAGCAGAAGGTTCAATAAGTAAAGAAGAAAAAAAATTAAACGATAAAGCAATTAAACTTTTAGAGAAAAGAAAAGCAGTTTTTGACGAAATGTCCTTATTATTTAATTGGCTGGACAAAGATGGAAAAATTATTCACGACTCTCTTTACAGTGAGTCCAATAAGAATTTTATGAAAGTAGAAGATGTTAGCATTTTTATTCCTAAACCCACCTCAAGAACTGAAATTACTGAGTTTCTACCTGTCGATCGTCTGGAAATTCAGTGTAGAGTAATAATAAAAGGAAAAATAAAAGAATTCAAGATTATCTCAATGGATTCGATTCAAAATCTAATGCTATCATAAATCTGATTCCGTTATGCACATTTTTCTAAATTCTATTTTTTCAAGGAATATTTGCATTTTATCGAATTAATCTCCCAATAATTTTGAGTTATTCACGAAATTTAATCCATAAATCAGTCTATCAGTTAGTTCTTCCACCTCTTTATCAATTAAACTTTTTAATTCATTATCATTATTATATAACGATACCAGCTCATTTCTAAAGTATCGTTCGCCTGATTCATCCCTAAAATTTAACGCTAAGTAGGAATTGTATCTGAAAAAATTCGCTCTTGAATTATAATGCTGCCCTGTTTCTCGTTTATAATTATAATAATCCCTTAATTGTGATTCGAGTAATGAGGTTGCTAAGCTTGTTTTTCTTTTGATTTGCTCCTCTAAAAATTTAAGTACTTCGTCGAAAATGCGTTCAAATAATGTTCTAGCTGGAGTACCTGTCTTTTCTTTCTCTAGTATTTCGAGTAAAAGTTCATAATAAACACCAGATATTTTATATTTCAATGAATTATTGGTGGCTTCTAATAACGCTTCATAAGTATTTGGGCCTTTTCCACTATATGGATTTGTACCGCTACCAGAATGAATAGAAAGCAGAACATTATATTTTTTAGCAATAGCTGCCAACCATTCTACTTTTCTTTTTAATTCTGTTATATCCCCTACATAATCTGATCGCTTTTTAAATCCAATATTTGGTGCAATGAATCCAACTTTACATCCTAACTTTGTCCATTCATTCAAATAGAAGTGCAATTCCTTTTCTTGAGTAAGCTCTTTTGTCTCATCTAGTGAGATCTCAAATCCAAACGGCCGATCAATTTTCTCTTGAATATAATCATATATTATTTTACTTATTTCCAAGCTTTTTCTAAATTTTAATTCAAGGATTTTTACATCCGTTTCATTATATATTAAAATTAACTCATCGCCGCTTGATGATTTAAATGAAAAATCACGACCTACATAATTATTGATAATGCTCTTATCTTTAACTTTTTCATTGAATAATTTATTTATTTGACCTTCATCTAAATTATCAATTGCTGTATTAAAAAGGTCTGAAGTATCAATTGTAAAAGAATTCACATAACCTGTTTCGATTGCTTCATCTATACATCGCTTATTATAATTAATAGAGTTCTCCAACTCTTCTTTACTAATTTCCTTCTCTAAATGAACTCCTGCAATTCTCTGAACAGCTCTATCTGAAGAGCCAATTATTATTAAATGGTCTGCTTCTATCTCAACTATTACTTCTTTTTCTTTTGCCTTTAAAGCGGCAAGAGTTTGATATTTCTTTATAGAAGTTCCAGTATGTCCTCTAGTAATTTCATATTTCCCAGGCGGCGCATTAATAACAAACTCTGGTGCGGTTTCTCGACCAAATGATAGCATTAACCCTCCAACTACGTTATTTTTCTTAAAAGAATTTAAAATTCCTTCTAAAAAAATCTCCGGTATCCGCACTCCAATTGCTGGATGATGAATTGGGCCTAAATATCTTGTCCACAACATTTTCATCTACAAAACTCTTTCAATAAATAAAAAATTTTCTAATTATGAATTTGAATTTATCCCTTCTAAATTTTATGTGTGATTCTTTTTAAATTAAATATATTTTCAATTCAAAATCGAATTAATTATGAAATAACTTAACACGGACTAAAATAAGAAAAATAAATTGGTTATGGAAAAAGATTGGAATAATAAATTTGTATAGAATAATAAGAATAGATGGAATAACAAAAATAGATAGAGAATAAAAATAGATAGAGAATAAAAATAGATAAAAAAATAGATTTATTATTTTAAAAAATTATTACACATAATGTTAGAAACAATGCTGTTATTGCAGGTACTGTAAAATTATCAGTTATTCGCAAATTAAGGCTTTCCACAAAAGCACCCAAAAAACTGGTCGCAATCGATACCCAAATCCATGAATATGAATATTCAAGAAGAGGTTCCAGATCAAAAATTTGCGCCATATACGGGGAAAGAATTATTAAACAAATAATTGTTCCAATAATGAAAAAACCAAATGAGCCCATATATGACTTTTCCTCATTCCATGGCAGTTTCTTCTTTCCAAATGAAGTACCCATGTAATATGCGGTCGAATCACCTACTCCCCAAAGTAAAATTACAGTAGTAGTAGTTAATAAAAATTGATAGATAAAATCTGTTCCAAAATAAAAGTAATAAAAAATAGTACAATTTCCTATTACGAATGAAAAAGCTGCAAGTGAATTAATAGTAGGCCAAAATATTTTCTCTTGTCCAGTATCTCTCCCTAACGCCAAAATCGCATTTGTAAAAAAAGTTTTCCTCTTATAATTCACATACAGCATTTCATGGACTAAAAATGCTGCTAGAAAGGCAATTAAAATAAATAATGTCATCCATGGGCCCAGTATCCAACAGATTCCAATTGCAATTAGCCCTCCTATAATATTAAATAGTTTTCTAAAAAATATTGAGGTTTTCGACCTGGCATCAATTTCTTTTTTTGCTTTTTTTTCCTTATTTACCCCTAAAAATGACAAAACTGTTGCAATTATGTTTAATAAGATCAAAACACCTGTAAATAATATGTAATCACTTACTAACCCGATAATCACACCGATGCTTGAGATCACATTGAAAATAACATAGATCATTATAGACCAAAAAATGTCGTATTTAGATATTTTATCCGTCTGTTGAGAATCATTATTCATAATTTTTCATTCCTTTTTATTTATATCACCACTAAATTTGAAACTCACAATGAGAATAGTATATCTGATGGAAATTAAGAGCAATACAATTCGTTATTTGAAAAAAATTATGAAAAATTTAATAGAAAATTGCGTATGTTTTTATTATGAATAATACCTTTACTAATTTCTAAAGAGCACTAATTTTATCTTCTCCAATCAAGAAATATTTGAAATATTGTGTCTTTTTTAATGCATCTCTTTTTTTCTTGTCGAAGTGCCTTAATACATCTGTAATCAGTGTTCTTAATTTTTCACTATTGTTATAGTCAGGAAATTGTTCATTTATAATCTTTCTTGCTTCTCTTGGGTTATATGCATCTTCTATTAATTCAATAATTTTATTTACAACTTCTTGATTATCATTCATAAAAATTTCACCTATTTATCGGTCCTTGATTTCACAATATCTTTTCCAGCAATTAGAAAATAGTTCATATATTCAGTTTTTTTCAAATATTGTTGTTTTTTTCTATCAAATTTTTGTAATACCTTCGGAATTATGGATTTTAATTTTTCATTATCATTATATTCGGGATATTTATTATTAATAAATTCTCGCGTTTCTCTTGGATTATATGCATCCTCTATTAATCTAACAATTTCATCAACTATTTTATTGCTCGTCTCATCCATTTTCATCACTTTTCATTGTTCTAATAGAAATCCATGCTTGAATTAGGTATATGTTTTTGCTCTTAATCTTTATTCTTTTTTAATTAATAATTTTAAGTTAATTGTTCAAAATTATGATTTTTATTATTTAAAATAATATTTTACAATGTTAAAAATTCTTAAAAGTGCTTAGATCATAAGGTTTTTAAAAAAATTTGATTTTTACACAAAAAATTTTTTAATAAGTTGTGTTTATTTATCAAGTTAATTCTATAGATAAATAATTCTTAACTATTTTATAACTGAAAAATATTATTTATCTTTTTATTATCTATTAAAGATTAAACAAAACAGTTGAAATTCGTGTGATATTATGACTGATTCTGAAACTCTTAGAAATTTAAGAAATCAACCAATATATCAACAGAAAACGCAATCAATCTGCCCTGAATGTCTCAGAACAATCGATGCGCTTATTTATGAAGAAGATGGCAAAATTAAAATGAAAAAATCATGTCCTGATCATGGTGAATATATCGATCTACTCTCTAGAGACGCTGAATATTACAAGAAAAATCAGTTCTATTATACAGATGGTATGCCCGTAAATTTAGATAAGAGGACCAATTGCGAAAGTCATGCAGGATGTCCACACGATTGTGGATTATGTGAAAGACATTTAACCTCACCTATTATGACTATTATCGACTTAACAAATAAATGCAATTTACGATGCCCTGTTTGTTTTGCAAATGCTGCTGTATCTGGGTTCGTCGTTGAGCCTCCATTCGATGATGTTGTTAGAATGATGAAGCATCTTCGAGAACTTCGTCCCTATCCAAATGTTTGTGTTACTTGGAGTGGAGGAGAACCAACACTCAGAGACGATCTCCCTGAGATTATCGAAAAAGCCAATGAACTCGGATTCAACCAAACTATGTTAATTACTAACGGTATTAAATTCAAAAACCTTGCTTATGCTCAGAAAATTAAAGATACTGGTCTCAAAACTATCTATTTACAATTCGATGGAACTACTCCTGAAACATGGATTCAAACACGCGGCGTT
>CAZYEE010000166.1:0-8900 GCA_964646355.1 uncultured archaeon
TTGGGAAAATAAAAGGAGATGATAAGATTGTGATTAGAAAATTTAAATACAAGGAATAAGATAATTGAAGTATTAATGAAGAATAAAGAATATAATATGAAACTAATATAAAACCAATATAAAACCAATATAAAACCAAAATTATGTTTTAGACAAGCTATACAATCCTAGAAAATGACCAGCAAAAATAAAGTTATTAATTTTAAGATCAATACAATAAATATTTAATTATAACTTCATATCAAGTTGGTTTGAATGGAAGATGTAATTAATGTTTATTGTAGGATGCCTTTATGTTCATATGCCCTTACCATTCCTGTTAAAATGGTGTTTAAGGGCAATTATCTTATAGTTGCAAGTCGATGTCCTAAATGTAAACGCGGCTATAAAAGTATTATCTCTATAGACGACACAGACACCTATTCCACTTTTTTTAAAGTATTTTTTCAATGCGATATATGTGGAGCTGATAATTCTGAAAATTGGGATTTTATGGATGATTTTGATGTAAATAAGCTGATGGATATCAGTATATTAAAGATTTATTTTAGATGTAATAATTGTAATGGTTTTAGAACTAAAACATTTCCATTATCTATATTTGAAGAGTATTTAAAATATATGAATTTAAACTATGACTTGGACTCTGAGCCAGAGACTCTTATTAATGCTACTATTGATGATATTAAATTTCTAATTCTGCGAAAGTATTTATTTAATGCTCCTGATTTTCAATTGGATTTATCAAAACTTGATTTAACTGAAGTGTCCGATGGTATTACTAAATTTAATAAATTCATTAAATCTATCAATAAATTAGTTTCTAACGGTTATTTTGGACCCAGCGAAATTGAAAACAACATTTTAAAATTAAAAGGTTATGTTTGTGAATGTGGTGAAAAGTATTCTCCCAAATCTAATGACTCTTTTTGTACAAATTGCGGTAGGCCATTATGGAATGCCGATATACTTATTTCAAAAAACAAAAATCCTGTATTTAATGGAAGAATTTTCCGTAATGGAATGGGAATGATTTCTGACTTGGGCAGTGCTATTAATTGGATACGAATGAAACTTAAAAAAGACGGAATAATTGATTTAATAAGCGAAAAATGCCCTATAAAATTCAGTCCTAATGAAATTATTAAGAAGATTAAAGATATGGTCAAACAAAATAAACTCGGTTCCATTATAATACTTACTGAAAGAGGTATCATTAAAAATTTACAAGTACTAAAATGCCCAAAATGTAAAACTCCTCAATCTATTAAATCTAATTTTTGTGAAGAATGTGGAAATCCTTTACCTAAAAGTCATAATTCCTAAATAAATAAAATAAAAGGAGGTTAGTAGATACTATGCCCCAAAAAAAATATCCATCTCTCAAAAATCGTGAATGGATCTTATATTATTTTGATAAAAACTCTGAAGACCATATATTAGCAAATAATGAACATGTCCATCTGGGGGGACATCAACAATGGCAATACGTTGGAAATTTAGTAGATTCAAATTACCATTATTATTACACTCCTATCACAGTGTCTACTAATAAACCTCTTGATTTTCCCCCTGAGAAAAAAATACAATCAGCCTTCAACATTCTCAAATATCGTAAAAAGAAATCTGATTCTGGTTCTGAACCAGATGATATTTATAAACTTAATAAAGATGGTACTCTTGTCCATTTTCCTAAAAAACCTAGAAAAATTTTTAATTCTGATGGCTCAATTGATATAATTCTTAAAGATAATAAAATATTAAAAATACCAAAATTTGGAATTACATATAAACTTCTCGATGAAAAAATGTCCAGTTTTGACATAACTATAGATTTTAGGAAATGGTTCTTGGACTTTACTATACCAAAAATTCTCCCATATCTAGTAGCCGTAATAATAAAAGCCCTTAAAAATAATTCATGGTCTAATACAGAGTCCTATCATAAAAAAGCTACTTATGAATCCAAAAGCAAGAATATGCAGGAAGATTTTCTTAAATTGAAAGATTTTTTAGAATCATTACCTTCTTATTTTTCTCTATGCGATCTTTATCGAATGTGTCAAAATAGAGGAATAAATCCAAATGAGGTATCAGATATATTATTGAGAGGGGGGACAGGACTTGGATTTACTACTGGAACTACAAATTTAAAAAGTCCCGCAGTAGATTTTGAAGGGATAGAAAGTTGTTCTTTAAAAAAAATAAATGCTAGGGATATTCAATCCGAATTAAATTTAAAAAATGTGGAAATTGTTGAATTTAAATATAAATATGAAGCGAAATTATCGGTTTTACATAATTATTTCAAGGAAGATGGTTATCAAGGTACGATTTCCTCTCAAGTAAATTATAACGATAACGAATTCTTTTGTGATGTGTGTTATAATATATATAATGTTAATTCTCCACGGGATGCTATGGGAAGAATAATAGGTATTTGTTTACATGAAGGACATTATCATTCAAATCATTTCATCAATATAAGAAAATATGGAGGACCATCTATTTTTGAATCAAAAGATTGGATTGATAATATTTTATCTGTTGAGGCTTCTGGACTTGTAGCATTATTTGATATTCCTCTTATCTTAACTTGCAATTTTAATGTAAATTCTAAAAAAATATCTTATAATGAAACAAGAGACTCTAAATCCGGTGGAGGAAACCAGAGATATAAAGATGAATGGATATATAAATACTCTCTCAAGCATGAAATTAAAAAAATGAGTGGTGGACTCACTGTATCTTTTATTCCATCATATATTGAACTTAGTCCCATAAAACCTAAGAATATAGAACTTTACATCGAAAATCAAGATCAGGTAGAAAGAAAAATTCAAAAATTCATTGTTAAAACTCCTTCAGGGCTACATATTGAATTACCTAAAACTCTTACTTTTAAAAACTCACTTAAACTGGATGTACCAATCTCTTGTGATGATTCATGTAGTGAATCTGAGCATTCAATTCCTCTGACAATAGTTCTTGATGATGATGAAACAGCTGAAACTTCACTTCTTGTTAAAATTACTCCTAAATTTATTTTTTCACTCCATCTGGATTGCGTACCTAAACGTGCCAAAGAATTTGATAATGTTAAAATGATTGTACATATTCAAAATGAAGGATACCTTAACACGCTTGCTAATTTGTCTTTAGAACTTTTTGATCCAGAAAATAATTCTGTTTTTAAAGATTCAAAAAATTTTAATACCGATAAATCTGTATCTCTTGAATTCGCCTTTACTTTAGAAGATGTCCCTAATGATAATTTTAAACCTGGTATGACTACTGCATTGATCTCTATTACTATAAACGACAAATTGGTCCATTCTAAAAAGTTTGATGCATTTGAACTCATGAAAAAAATCGATTTAGCTATTTCTGACGCCTATACAATTCCTTCTGGTAGTCGGTATCCAGATGGTCTGACTATATTAAAATGTACAGTCAATAATAATGGCTATAAAGATGTGGACGCCAATGTTGTATTTGAACTTAAAGATTCAAATAATGAAATCTTTATGTCTAATTCCAATAATCCATTAAAGTTATCTATACCATCTCAAAATTCTAAATTAGCTGAGCTTATTCTTTCATCCCTTACTCCAGAGGAACCTCTTATCACAAAAAAGCCTTCCAACGGCAAAATAATTATGCATATTAAGGTTTCGGCTATTAACCCTAGCCCAAGCATATATGATAAAGGTACCGCCGAAACCGAAATAGAATCATTCGAAATTAAACCCGATTTTGATCTCAAAATTCTCCAAGCAATTCCCTCTGCACCTAATGCAATTTCAGGTTCATCAATATTTATTAATATTGAACTTTTTAATAATGGTGCTCCTATTAAACCAGAATTGGAAATAAAACCCCAATGTAATGGTTCCTATTTCTCTTCATTTTCTACATCATTTAATTACACTTTACAATCTTACTCGTTTGGAACTCGCAGTGTTAAACTCGATATTCCTAAAGGTTTACATGGTCCACTCTCCCTTGAAATTATTGCACACGATTCCAATAATAAATCTAATAGTGTTAGAAAATTTTTCAACTCAATCCTTAATATCATCGATAAATCCAATCTCGACTCAAATTGTATTGTCTGCAATACTAAAATACCTTCAGGTAAATTATTTTGCCCAAACTGCGGATACAATAATAAATCTAACGAAATTATCCTCTGTCCTAAATGCTCAAATACAGTTCCATTTAAAGCCGTTAAATGTCCTCACTGTGGTTATTATAATAGGTCTAGATTTGATAAAGATCTTGTTAAATGTCCTAAATGTGCTACTATCGGCAGAACTGATAAATATTGTACTAATTGTGGTACCAAACTTCCTAAACCTCGATCACTTAATGAAATAGTTAATAGTTATGCTAAAGGATTTTCGGCTGTTAAGGATCTGGAAAAAGCTATTAAACTTAATACTTCCCTATTATACATTAATCCTAATGCACGTCTGGGCCTTCTTCAAACATTAATCAATAAATTGGGAGAACTTGCCTCTAAAAAAATCGGTAAAATTGATCTAAATTCTTCACCTTCTTTCAATGAACTCGCTGATATCATTGAAGACCTTCTTAACATAAATATCCGTGAAGATTTCCTATCTGATGAATTAAAACAACATTATTCTAAAATTGAATCCTTAAGACAACAAATTTACAATAAAAAATTAAAACTGGCACATGCTCTTGTTAAACGTGATGAAATTTTCAAGGAATTTAAAGATAACTTTGCTGATGTATTTGTTGATGAATTGAATAACATTCCTCTTATTGAAGTTGCTAAACTCTTATACGAGTGTAAAGATAAACCTGTTGAGGATGCAATCTCTTCCTTTCTCAAAGATAAATTGTTTGATCTCGCCTTAACTGCTGGGCTGGGCCCATATAAAGCTGTTTACGACTCTATCTCCATGCTGATTAATAAAGCTAAATTAATAAAATCTGCAGTAGAATACATCGAATCCAACCAAGAAATTAAAGAACTCGAATCTGAAATCTCTCAACTTGAGCAAAATCTGATTTCAATTTCATAATTTTATAAATTTTTTCATATTATCATAAATTTTCTATTCCTATCTCCTTAACTTTATTATTTATCCCTCTTTTTGATTTCTATTTTAGTACCTTAGTTTTGATTTTAATATCTTAGTTTTGTTTTAATAGCTATTACTAATACAAATTTACATGAGAATCAAATATGATCCTAATAAATGCAAAACATGTAAAAATATTAAATTTTTCTGTATTATTGCCGATCCCCGCAACGGAACCCGATGCCCACCTCATAAAAACTGCATTATTTGTAAATATTTTAGAATTATTTGTGATACCTGCAATTATGAACCTTACAACGATAACGACCATAATATCTTTTTTTAAATTTATGTTGATTTCCTCATAATTAAAATGTGTAATAATTTATGATAGTTCAATTATGTCTTAAAAGTCCATAAAAATATATTCCAATATTTATAATAAAATTAATTCTCAATCAAAATTTATACCCTTGCTTTAATTATGGTAATCTTCTTGTCTCAGGTACCGTTATTCTCTTAAATATATCTAAAAAATATGTATCCGTCATTCCTGCTATATAATCTATCACTATCTCTTCACTCGGAGTATTGTCCAAATATTTTTTTCCTATTAAGTTTATATGGTCCTTGTATATCTCTGAATTTTCGTCTCCCATTTCTAATTTTTTCAAAAAATAATAATAAATTCTATTGAACATATTTTTTATCTTATTTTTTTCCTCCTCATTTCTTATCTCTGGATTCTCATATATTCTATTATAATTAAAATCCTTTAATTTCTCTAATGCTTTACCTACCTCTTTTGAATACCTTATTTCATCCACATCTCTACTATTTTTTATTAAATCTAACGCCAAATTATTTATTATATCTCTATTATTGTTCCCTAACACGCTTCTTATCTCATCCGGTATTTCATCCCTCCTTATAAATCCTAAGATAATTGCATCCTCTATATCCCTCCCTATATAACTTATTGTATCGACAAATCTTACCAAACAACCCTCCAATGTAAACGGCTTTATCTGATAATTTCCATTTATATTATAAAGTTTTTCTATTTCTTCATCTAATATTTCAAATGTTTTACTCCTATCCGGCTTTAATTTTGTTTCATGTATCTCACCATTATGGCTCAATATCCCATCCAATACTTCTAGTGTTAGATTGAGACCTTGTGCATCCTGATCTCCAGGTATACGCTTCTCTAACTTATCCAACGCCCTCACGCTCTGAATATTGTGCCTGAATCTCTTCTTACACTCCTTTTTACTTATCTCATCTAATATCGACTCTCCTAAATGCCCAAATGGTGAATGCCCTATATCATGCCCTAACGCTATCGCTTCTATCAAATCTTGGTTTAACTTTAACACTCTACCTATAAATCTCGCTATCTTTGATACCCACTGCACATGTGCTACTCTATGCGTTATATGATCATTTTTTATTAAATAAAATACTTGAGTCTTGTCTATATATCTTCTAAACGCATTCGAATGCAATATCCTATCCGCATCCCTCGAAAATCTCGGCCTTATATCATCTCTTTCCACTCTTCTCCTTATACCTTCAAAATTTTTTCTTGCATATTCCGATAAATTATTTTTCTCCTGCTGCTCTAGTTCATTCTTTATTTTATTTATTAAATCCTCCATTTCCTTACACCAATTCTATATTATCTTGATATTACTGTATCCAAATTTCAAAATACACTTCCATTTTTACATAAATTTACTTAGGATATTTCTAATTCCAAAATACTATACCTTTACTATCACCTATGTCTTTATTTTACTTCTACCATTTTTCTTTTTTTATTATTATTCTATTTCTATTATTAATCTATCTTTTTACCATAACTCTTTCAGTTCTTTCAACTTTTACACTATTTTATGAACTCAACAACACTATCTCGTCTTATCCTAATAACCTTTTTATCCTTTATTCACTTAATATTTAATTAGAATATTTTTCTTTATTACTTAATAACTTTTAAATTCACCAGTACTTAAAATGACCATTATTAATATTGATGATTTGACTAAGCATTTTAACCTTCAAATTATTTCCTTTCAAGATCTTAATAATTATCCTTCTAAAGTTAAAAATGACCTGCTCAAAGCCTTTACTTTACTTGAAATTCTATCCTTTCAACCTTTCATCTTCAAAACTCTTGATGAAGATATCTTCTTTATCATCTTCCTTGGCACTAAAGCTGGTGTGGTTAATTATACACATATTGAGGCTCTATCTGATAAGGCAGAGAAACTCGGTAATAAAATCGCCAAATATATCGATAAATTAAGAGGTATTGAAGACTAATCTCCACTTTTCATTCTATCTATATCAATAACACACTACCTTCAAACTAATTTTATTACAAGATGAACGGAAATATCGCCTTTCTATTTTTTGGATAATCCGGAAATCTCTCTAAATACCATTTATGATGTGATAGGGCCCTAGGCACCAAATTCGCTACTACCCATATCGCAAACACCAACCCCGCAAATGACCATGTCAATATTGCCCACCCAAACCATTCTATAACTTCCCCTAAATAATTTCCACATGATACCCACCTGAATACTCCTCCTCTCGGTATCTTATACTCCGTCTCCCCAGGCCTTCTTAAATTTCTCAATATATAATCTGAATGCACGTTTATTCCCAACCCTACAAAAAATATTATCACCCCTACCATAAATTGGGGCGATATGAACCACTCTACCCCTAAAATAGGCCCAAAATAATTAAGCCACCTCCCTTGAATATATCCATTTACCATATTAACTATTATCGCTGAGACCACCATATCCCTCGCTATTTTATGACTTCCCCTTGTTAACCACGGATATATATACGCCCTATTAATATAATGCCCAATAAATAAACTCATAAATATTAATGCCACTATGTTATTTATTCTATTTCCTATTATATAACAAATTAGATACATTATAATCGGCACTGACTCCATTATCGTCCATGCTACCCGATAATCCACTCCACCTCTCCAATACCTCCCATACCTCGCCGGCTTCCTGAGTAATACCCCAAATGTTATCACACTCGATATTAAAAAAAATATCTCTACACTATAATATAAAATCTCTTCTATTATACTCCTTTCACCCTTGACCTTTAACTAATCTTCATTTTTATACCTTTAATTTGTGCCTATACAACTAAAACTTTAGTCCATAAATTTATTTTACAAATTCGACTCCTGATCTCTTTCATATTTTTTCATTATTGTTTAACTATATTTCTTTTTAAAATTTAAATCATTTTTTCATTTTATTTCTATGAAAATTAATCATATTATTTTAATGAAATATAACCACACTTATATCTATTTCACTCTTGCTTTTCTAATGCTAAACTCCATCCCTACGATTTATTTTCTCCTATCATATCGAATATAATGCTTTTTTATTTATCTCTAACCTTCTTTTTTTATATCAACAATTCTCATCCTATTAGCATTCTAAATCTCTTAATAGCCTTCATCTTAACTATAATCATTATCCCGTATTCCTAATCGGCAAGGTATATATATACCTTATATCCCTTATATTTTTATACAAAATTTTAAAAAGATTATTTGTTTCTCTATATTTATATTTTTCCTTCTACCATTATCTACTTTTAACACTATCTCAACCACCACAACATATATTTCCCAAAATTATTCTATCTCCTTTAATTCCCACCGTTCTAAATATGTCGTTGTCCCTATTCATATTAATGTTGTTGAGGGCACCAAAATCTCTAAAGAACAAATCGAAAAAAATATCAAAAAAATGAACGAAATTTATAATTGCGAAGTTGTCA
>CAZYEE010000167.1:0-8886 GCA_964646355.1 uncultured archaeon
TCAAAAAAGTTGCTCCTCCTGAATATATTTTTAAAATAACTGGTATTCAATTTATACAAATTAATTCATTGGTCCAACTTTACTCCATGGTAGTTAACAATTCCCCTTTTTTAAAAATTTCAGATACCTTTTTGATGATAGCTGATTTTTTTAATTATTTATTAACAGGGAGAAAACTCTGTGAATATACCCTTGCATCTACGACGCAGTTAATAGATTTGGAAACAAAAAACTGGTCATCAGAAATTATAAGCAAAATGGGACTTTCTCAAAAAATGTTTCCTAAAATAGTTGAACCTGGAACCAAGATAGATAAAATATCATCTTCAATAGCTAAGGATACAGAGATTAATGAAGATGTCGAAATAATAGCACCAGCATCTCATGATACGGCGTCTGCAATAGCTGCGGTACCTACAGAAGAGCGTGACTTTATTTATATCAGTTCGGGTACATGGGCACTTATGGGAACTGAGCTAGAAAAGCCGAATATTTCAGAAGATGCATTTAAATATAACTTTACAAATGAAGGAGGGGTATTCAATACAATTAGATTTTTAAAAAATATAACAGGTTTTTGGCTACTTCAAGAATGTAAACGTATTTGGGAAGAACATTCTGGAATTAGTCTAAGCTACTCGGCTTTGACCAGAGAAGCACTAGGTCCTGAAATCAAACCATTTGAATCATTAATATTTCCAGACCATCACGACTTTTTAAATCCGATTAATATGCCTGAGGCTATTCAAAATTATTGCAGGAAAACTGACCAGAAAATACCTAAAACACGAGGAGAGATTGTAAGATGTATATTAGAAAGTATTGCGTTTAGATATCGAGAAGTTTGTGATATGATAAAATCAATATTCCCAAAAAAGAGATTTAGAAAAATATATATAATCGGTGGAGGAGCCCAAAACTCTGTCTTATCCCAATTTACAGCAAATGTAAATAATATGTGCGTGAAAGCGGGCCCAGTTGAAGCTACAGCTTTAGGAAATTTATTAATGCAAGCTTATGGAGTTGGTGATATAAAATCATTAAAAGAAATTCGTAAAATCATAAAAGAAACCTCAGAAATAAGGACTTATCAGCCAAAAGATATCTCATTCTGGGAAGAAGGTTATAAAAAATATAAAGAAAATACGAAAAATTATAGATAGGTAAATTAGTCGTTTATCTAAAATAATTTTATTCATAATAATTAAAAATTGTATAAAAAATATTACAAAATATTTTACAATAATTAAAAAAATCTACCAGAAATTTGTAAATATTGCATAATAAAGATTTCGAGTTTTTATATTTAAAATAATTACGATATTATTAATTATCCTTAATAGATTTGTAAAATTTCGAATAAAATAGATGTATCAGTTTATACGAATTTATTACAAAGACTATTTATACTCTGATTATAATCTTTCAAATAACTTAATAATTAATTGAGAAATTTCTAATCTAATGGGTAATTTTCAATTAATTATTAATCACAAATTTATCAATATAAAAATTCATTTAAAAGGATGAATTCTCATGAACTTTAAAGAACTAAAAGATTTGTATAATGAATTCAGAGAACGGGGTAAAGGTTTTTACTATAAAAAAATCTTAGACATTTTATCCACAAAAAATTATCAAAAGGTCAGCGATCTAAAAAAGGTACTAATGTTAGATAAACCAAAAATTCTAAAAATGCTATATCGACTTTTTGATTTAGGGTTCGTTGATTATAAAAAGACGGAGGACGGAGAATACATTTGGACTTATAAAACAAATTCAGTTGAATGGAAAATTAAACAACAAAAGCTCAGAAGGATCATGGAAATTAAGGAAAAACTGGAATCTAAGTCAGAACAAATATATTATGTTTGTGAAAATTGTAAAATAAGTTTAAATTATTTTGATGCATTAGAAAATAAATTTAAATGTACAAAATGTAAAAAGGATATGAAATTTTTTGATGAAGATGATTATTTAACGAATTTAAAAAAAGAGCTTAATAAATTAATGGAACAGATCAATAATGATGAAGAAATAAGTATAAACGCTCAAATATAAATAGTTATTATCTAAATTGAAATATTATTCAATAAATGGACATAATATTATTAATAAATAAAGATAAAATTTTGGACAATCTCTTTTTATACGATTAAATGGGGATTTTCTTTCCACAATAGGGGCAGATTTCATCGTCAGGATCAATTTCTCTTCCACAGAATGGACATGTAACACCCAAATCTTTTAAAATATCATCGAGATCTTCTTCTCCTTCAACTGAAGCTACTTGAGGTGGAGCTTGGGGAATAGAATTTACGATAGCTTGGGCGGGTGCAGGCATAGTTGGAGGAGTTCCATATTGTTGAGCAGGTGGAGATTGTGGTGCTGTTGGAGTGGTTTGCGTCTGTGGAGTTGCAGAAGTTTGTGGTGTTGAACTGGGATAGGTATAACTACTAGCTGCATCATATGACGACCAAAAAGAATCAGCTTGACGTTTTTTTGGAATTATAGGTATTTCTACGGATTTTTGGGTTCTTATATCCGGAGTTTGAGTAGGTGTAGTTGGTTGGGTTGGTTGAGTTGGTTGAATTGGATGAACTGATTGGCCCGTCTGTGGAGCTTTTGCAGCTGTTTTTGCACCCTCTCTTGCCTTGATTTTATCATAAACCTCTCTTAAGATTTTACTCATGATAGAACCTAAAGTAAAGGTATCTACCGAGAATTCTTTACCAATGGTATCCTTAATCACATTAATAATGTTAGTATCAGTTAATTTTTGAATTTTTTTAAGGGCTATAGCTTTTTTGCCACCCTCCATAAGTTTTTTCCTAATTACTACTGCCCATTTACCTGTCACATCTCCAACTTGGATTGTATAATCAGAATTAGGTAATTCAGTTTCGGTACTCCATGGTTTGAATTTGCTTGCCATTTTATCGTTCCCTAAATTTTTTTATATATTGTTTTTCAGTTTTTAGAATAATTTGATTCAATAATATTAATTTTATCTACTACTAATATTAATTAAGATTATTTTCTACTAAAATTATTGATATTGAAAATTAATAAATAATTGTATTTTTAAATATTTTACATTTTTATAGAAAAGATATATCGAGATATTAGAATAAACAAGAATAAGATATAAAAAAGTTATATAATTGCTTGAAAATGACATTTACAAATCTAAAAAGTAAAAGAAGAGAGATTTTAACTAAAATAATAGAGGAAATGGGAGCAAAAGTCGGTGAAGATGATTATATTACTATAGAACGGGATGGGTTACTTTTTAGAATTTATATTTGGGGAAATTTAGTAAAAACAGGATTTAAACAATGCATGGTTTGCGATCTTGATTGTAATAAAGAGGTCTATATAGATGTGGAACCTGAAGTGGGTTATTTTAAAGAACTCAATGAATATAAAAATTTAACTAAGGAAGACCTATATCGATTAGGGAAAATAAATGCAATATTAACAAACCAAAATGTTATTAACATTGGGAAAGTTAGAGGAGAATTAAAAAAGCAGCTAAAAACTTTAAAATTTATAATTTTAGGATTTAATTCCAATGAGAACAATACTATTTTCAATGATATAATTGGTGAAGCATTTGATTTAGAACTATTAAAAAATTCAAAGGTCAAACTTATTGAAACATTTCCCCAAATGTTGATCGAATTGGACCTTTTATCCGAAATGGCATTTCAGAATTTAGTTTCAGATAGACCAGCACCAATTATCATTGATTTTATTCAAAATGCTTTCGGATTTTTAATTATCACAGATTCTACCACACATGATGTTATGAATATAAAGAACAAATTGCTTCCTACAATCTATAATTACAACCCATTTGCGTTGATACTTATATTAGGATTATTTTATGAAGACAGCGATCATTTAAATCCAAATCTAATGGGTAAAATACTAAATAAGAAAATTTATAGCATTACACCTCTTGAAAAAACACAAGAATTTATGGAAATTTTGTATCAAACAGTTCTTTTAAGGATTGATCAGATGAAGAATTTAAACTGTCCATTTATTGATGAAGACATAGGATGATAAAATATAATGAAAAAGATAAAAAAATATAGTGCAGAAATAAAAATATCAACAAGTATCGCATTGAAATTGTAAAAATACATAAATATTATGTACATCAATTAATATAACATTCTATGTAGAAGAGATTGTAAAAATAAACATAAGAATCATTTATATTACCTATTTAAATCATCATTGCATAATCATCGCACCAGTATTGATATGAATAATCATAATAAATGATCGTATAAATAGTTTTAATAATTAATCATAGTAGTAATTTAAAGACTAATAATTAGATGAACCAAAAAGTTTACATTAAATGATTAAAATGCTCGAATTAATAATCCAATTAGCTCCATATCTTTTTATAATTATTTTAGGAATTGGTATAATATTTTTAATTTTTGGAAATGGAAGTACTTACAATAGTTTAACATCCAGTAGGGGTTTTATTTGCAGTTTATTTAAGATATCCCATATTCCTGTAAAGATATGCAATCGACTAACGAATTTTCAACGGTATGTTAAGTGGGAAATTGAGACCAGTCCACCAGAATGGCTTCCTATTAGAGTAATACAATTTAAGAATAAGATAACTTGGAAAGATAGAGCCTATTTTTGGCATTTATTATTAAGATCTGGAAGTTATGAAGTATACAAAAATATTGGCAATCAATTTCTTCCACAATTAGTGGCACAAGCCTTCAAAATTATTATAAAGAAAATGCTAAAAATTTTTCTTAATTTTTCATATTATGCTAATCGATTTCATTCACATCCTATAAAAGCATATTTGGAATTTGCTGGCTCTATTTCTGGTGAGGTTATAAATTGGATCTGCAGAATGCCATATAAAGATAAATTTATTGAATCATGCAAAAAAGCAGGATTTCCGATTGGATTTTATTATGGTAAGAAATATTTAGAGAACCCAGTATTTTCACGAAATATAAACGATGCAACAACAGCAATGCAATTTATTATGGTTATTTACGTATTATTTGGATTAGCGGGTTGGGAACGACATCTCTATCCAAGAAATCAACCAAAAGTTGAAATAATATCAGCAAATCATGCAGTAATTTCATTTCCAGGAATACCATATAAATGCCCTCATAAAGGAATGAAATGCCCAGCAATATGTCAAGGATTCGTAACATGGGAAGATGGACTTGTTAAAGCGATAAATCCAAAATTGAAAGCTTATGTATCAAAAGCATTGGCTTCTGGAGATAACTGTTGCGAAGTTGTGGTAAAAGAAATGAATTAACATCAAGAGGATAATGAATTAAATTATAATACATAATGAGTTAAATTGCAATACATAATAAATTAGTGTCAGAAAAAACGTATAAAATACTATAGCTGTTTATAACTTTCGAGAATTAACTGAAGAAAATTATCCATTATACTGATGGTTTTATCTTTTTTCCCGCTTTTTAATTCAGCATTTATAAAAAATATTTCAATTTCCATGATATCCATTCCAATTAATTTTGTTTCAGAACTAAGTAAAAAATTATTAATAATTTTTGAAATATCTATCAAACATTTTTCATCGACACCAATAAAATCCATAAATCGAGCAGCCAAAATGGAATTAAGAGCCCCTACATCTACATCGATTGAGATATAAAGATAAGGCGTTTCGATTTCATTAATAGTATCTTTAAATTTTTGGTTCATTTGATCATAATTTTTTGAATAAGGAATGAATTTAGAGCCCTTTTTTTCAAAAGATAAGTAAAGATCTACATATTTTTTTACATTATCATCCTCAATTTTTCTATAATTTTCATCAGGATAATCCAAACACCCATAAACAATCATGTTTTCTGGATAAATTATTTTATTATCGACCAGATATTTTAGAAATGTTCCACAATTATAGGTATTAGGAATTTCGGGCCCATCTACAATAGAATCAATCATTTCAGGAAATACTATTTGAATTTCATCTTTATGCTCCTTAGAGTAGTTAGCAAGCCCAAGTCTTAGATCAGTTGGTATAGCATCAAAATGTCCATCAAGTATTATTATCGAGATATTTTGGGGCCCATATTTTTTAGCTAATGCTTTTAAAACTCCTCCGGTAAGGGAATGATCGGCGCCAATCATTAATGGATAGTCTGGAAAGATTTTATCTTCAATAAACTTAGTCATTAATTCCATATATTCTTTACATCCATTAGTATCTAAAAAAGTCCTGAATTCTAATGGGTCTAAAAAAATAGCGTCTTCTACATCGGGTTTTGCTCTAAGCCATGATTCTACTGGAAATTTTCCTACCTTTTCAAAAATTGGATTGTCTAGGATTTTTGATTCCTTTATAAATGCTTCATATGCGTCTAAATATAGATTATGTTTAGATGGACGTTTAAATGCTAAATCCTCAATGTATTTGCGTTTTATTGCAATTTTAGTAATGGAATCAGAGGGATCAAAGGATGCCCCGAATACTTTAAATTTTACCTTCATTGTCAGCCGCCTTATAATTATCATACATATTTACTGAGAATATACTGGGCACTTAATTGTTAAATATATTATTTAAAATTATAAATTTATATTATTTTGAATAATAAATTCGATATCTTATTCATAATTAAGATATAACCTTTAATTTAAATTCTACACAAATTATTAGATAATTATCTTGAGAAAATACCATTAAGATATTAAAAGATTCTGCGAATTTAAATTATAAATATTAAATTAATATGTTAAATTTAAATATTAAAACTCTCAAACAAATTTCTCTAAAACAATTCTACAATGAATTCTCTTTTTAAATATATTAATTTTAAAAAGAAATGAATTATATGGATAAATTGAAAAATACTCTAATTTATTTAATAATAGAATATACGATATTTAGAGATATGGATTAATTATTTAATGATAATTTAAGAATAAGAAAAATTTTTATAAATTCTCAATGATTCTAAATAATCAAATTTCTAGGTTAAAGATTTGTTAAAAAAAAGCAATAAGTGAAGTGATAATTTAATGATAAGGAGAAATAATAAGATATCTAATATTATAGGCGGTTTTTTATTAATTATTTTAGTATTAAATTTAATCTTATTTAATTTAAATGTTTTTAAAAATAATTTTTTGAAAAAAGATTCTTATTTTGATTTAATAGAAGCTGATCAAACGGTTAAATTTTCACCTATAGGATTTGAATTAAATTGGACGCTTAATATTTCACTTAAAACTGTAAATGATATATTGATAGACAAATTCTCGTCATCAAGTAGTAATGATCTTATTATAGGCTTTACAGACGGTAATTTAAGTATTTATCATTCTTATACTTTAAACTTGACTACATTATTATCAAATAATTACTCAACATACATCGCTTCAGCCGATTTTGATAGTGATTTGAAGAATGAATTGATTTCTGCTAATGGAAATAATATTTCAGTTTTTTCATATACATGTGCATTTAATTTAATAGGGTCAATAAATATCTCTTCAAATATTTCAGCATTAACAGTATTCAAGTTAGTAATTAATGAACAATCGAATTATAAGATAATATCGGGTGATGAATCTGGAAATGTATCGATTTGGAATTTTAATTCGAGTAATGGACTATTTACCATTTACCAATCTTTTAAATTTAATGAATCAATAACAGATATAGTAGTTTCTGACTTTACAGGAGATAATTATAATGATTTGATTATCCTGACTAGTAAAGGAAATCTAAGCTTTTGTGAATATGTGGAAACTTCAAAATATGTAAAGAGTTTTTCCATTAAGATTTTACAATCCATAGATAATTTCTATGGAGATTGTCTTACAATTACAAATAATGAGAATGGCAATGAAGAGATGAGATATCTATTAACAGGAGATTCATCTGGAAATTTAAGTATCTGGAAATATAACCAAGGCTCTGGATTTTCAATTATTTCAAGCACCAAACTTAGTTCCACCATCATGGATATCGAAAGCAAAGACCTAAATAATGATGGATTTGATGAAATTCTGGTGGGCACAAAATCCGGTATCGCATATCTTTTTGGTTTTATTAATGAAAAAATAGGAATTATTGATTCTATTAATACGGATATAAATATCACTTGCATTTCTGGAGGAAATCTAATTGGAGACCAAATTTTAGAAATGGTAGTTGGAGGTAAAAATAATATTTCTATATATAAATTAAATTTAGCAGATCTTCGGATAACATCGCTTAAATTAAATAGTAATACAATTCAGAGAGGTATGGATCTAATAGTTTACATAAATATTACAAACGTCGGTGATTTTTCGGCATATAATTTTACGATAGCAGTATTTTGGGACATTAATAAATTAGATAAAATCGGAAATTTAAAAACGGTCGAAGTTGTAGAGGCCGGTAAAACTACTCAAATCCAAATTGGACTGGAAACCACGAATTTAAATATTTTCCAACATAAAATCATTGTAATAGCAAATTATAATATGACATTGATGGAAAAAGATATTGATATTCAACAAGAAGCCCAAATCTCGGTTAGAATAACTACGTTAGATTGGATTTGGGTTATAATATTATTAGTAGCGCTGTTTGTAATCACATTTCTAATGATTTTTATATATCCGAAATTTAAAAAAACAAACAAAAAGTCTAAAAGACGATAGAATTATTTATATCCATATTTAATTCATAATTTTCCATGATTTCTAAATTTATATTATTTTTTTTATTGAAACGCTAATAGATAGATTTAACAAATTCAATATTGTCGATTTCAAAATTAATTTTATTATCATTTAGGGGTTTTTCCGAATTTGGATCCCTTCGACTAAACTATTCTTTTACCTTTT
>CAZYEE010000168.1:0-8845 GCA_964646355.1 uncultured archaeon
AAAGAAAAAATTAATTATACTTGTAATTTTTTGAATAATAATAAATATTGTTCATGTTCTGACTTTAAGGAAAATGAGTTTTGTAAACATCTATATTTTTTGGCAATAAATGCCCTGAAAATAGATAGAAAAATAGCTGAGGACGTGATTCTATCCAGCTTTAATGAACTTTTCGCCTTAGAATATCTGCTTGAAAAAAAATTTATTTATATTGAAGACGGCAAATACAAATGTACTGAGCTCGGGAACTTGGCGGTTGATCTATTTTTGGATGTGAACATGTTTCTCCTAATTAGAAATCGTATTAGATATATTGAAACGCAGTTCGATTTTTTGGAACTAATAAAAATATTAACAGAGATGAAGTATAATAAAACCATTAGTTATCATTATTTGTCTGTATTAAATGAACTAACCAGAATAGATAATACCAAGGAAATTTCAAAAATTCTAAGGACCATGACTACAAACGAGATTGGACTTGGTGATTTGGAGAATTTTATAGACACTGCTAGATGGTTAACCAATGCCATAATTAACATAGCAAAAAAGACAATAGAGGGAAATGATGTTGTTATTTCTATTGGAAAGAAATTACAAGCCAAAATTTCATCCCCAAAATCGGATAATGAATTAATTCATAACCTTGTACAACATAACGAAGTATTATTTGAAAGTTTATTTGATATAGAAAATACAAAAATAACTAATATTTTTAGAGAAAATTTACAATATTTACTAATTATTCATAAAACTAGTGGTACAATGATGTATTCACTAAATTTTTCAGACCTTGAATTAGATCCCGCACTTATATCAGGATATCTATCTGCAATTAACTCATTTGGTTCAGAATTTTCACGAGATAGAGCAATTAATATAAAGAAATTGGAATTTGACAGATTCAAAATTGTCATGAAAGAAGGTAAAATGATAAGAGTCGGTATAATTATTGCTAAGATTGATGAAGACTGGATGAATGAAAAATTAAGAGAATTTATTGAAGAAGTTGAGCAACAATTTAAGGACGAACTGTTAAATTGGAATGGTAATACAAATATATTCAGACCAATTAAAGAAATATTTAATAGAATTTTCCTTCTAGAGGAAAGTTAAATCAGGATTTTTACAAAAGATTTTTAAAATGAGGATTTCAGAATAGGTTTAATAAAAAGAATTAAAAAGAATTCTAGATACATAGAAAATAATTAAATATCGATTAATCTCCGATTGAAAAATTAGTTTATTATTTAATTTTAATATCATTATTTGTTTTTATTATAGAAATTCTTGACGATTTTTGATAATAAACCTCGGTATCCATTTATTTTGACTATTCTATCTTTAATCCAATCACTTAATAATCTGAAATATTTTTTCCAAAAAAATCGTTCGTCCATTAAAAATATTATTCCTTTATCGTCAAGTCTTCTTATTGGTCTTCCTGCTGTCTGGTTTGCCTTCCGAATTGCTGGAATATAATAGGCATAATCCAGACCCTTTTCATCGCCGAATAGTTTCTTATAATATTTAATTAATCTATTCGTTGAATATGTTATCATCGCCAATGGAATTCCGACTACAATCACAGTACTCATTTCGTTTCCAGGGAAGTCCACACCTTCAGAATTTCTACCACCAGAAACACCGAGCAAAACGCCTCTTTTGTTTTTGCTAGGAAGTTCCTTGTATTTTTTTATCATTAATTCATTTTCTTTACTATCTATGTCTTTAAATTCACGAAAGAAATGTATGCCTAATTTTTCTATCCCTTCTTTAATTCCTTGGTCCATAAGACCATTTAAGACGGAATAAGAAGGGCAAAATATTCCTGTATTATATGGATTATTATTGGCGATTTCAATGCATAAATCTTTAATTAAATTGTAAGTAGTTGGGTTCCTATTTTCATAACTGAGATTAATTCCGTCCACACCAAATACTTCGATATTTTCATAAGGAAATGGAGATGGTAGGACCAATTCTTTAACCCCAGATGACGGAAAGCCGCATATATCCCGAAATGCATTAATTGGTGAAAGTGTGCCTGATAGTACAAGGATATTTCTTGCCTGGAATAAGTCTGATAAAAGAAGTCTGATATCTAACGTTTTAATTAAAAATTCACAATGAACCTTTCCCTTTTTTTTATAAATTAAAATTTCATGAATATACTGCGGATTATAGAGAGTTTTATATAAAAATTTTAGAAATGATGATACTGAATATAGGCTTGATCGGGGTAATTTATTGCGTTGAAGTAATTTCTTTTTTATTTCTAAACCCAAATCTACCATATTCTCTAAAAATTTATTACAATCATTTACAGATATCTGATCAAAAATCTTTTTCAGAACACTTTTTCTGACTGGAACTTCGATTTCCTCATCTTCTTTGGGTGTCCGAGCATAACCAGAAGTTTCTATAAATGATTTGAAGTCTTCAAGGAAATTAATAATTTTATCATCATTTATTAGAAGAATTCCGATCAATTCATTAATCGCCCTTTTTATTGATAAGGGTGATAACGTAGAAGTCCCAATTTCTCTTGCTACATCTATAAGATTATGCCCCTCATCAAATAAAATAATACATTCTGAAATATTTTTTTCTATGTCTTTGAAAAATATACTTCTAATAAAAGGATGGACTAAATAATTAAAGGTTGTTATTATTATATCTGCTTTATTTAACATTTTCTTTACCAAATAATAAGGACATATATTGTTTTTGATTCCGAATTCAATAATGTCCTCACTTCTGCCTGTATTTATTTGATATTTTTGTTTTAAATAATTGTTATAATATTCACATTGTTTATTTTTCCTTAATTGGCCACAAAGATCGGTCATTTCAATTATACTACCTTTTCTAACCTCTGAATTAAGGCACATCTCACTTTTTCCTTTTAAAGTGATCCCTATAATAGAATTGTTTTGTGAATTGATTTTTTCCAGTTCATCGATAACACGGTCCATTTGTGTGTGAGTTCGTGTTATATAGATAAGTGTAAGATTATTTTCTTTAATAATTGGTAATAACGCGACCAGTGAAGTTATGGTCTTCCCGATCCCATTTGCTGCCTCGATTAAAATATGCTGATTTGGGCACCTAAGGTAATTATTGATTTCTCTGATAAGGATGCTTTGACCAGGTCGAAGTTGAGAATATGGAAAATAAATTTTAACCTCATTTGGGATAGTTAAAATGATAAATCACCCTGCTTTTTCATTACTAATATTTTAAACGTGATTATCCCGCAGAAAATTCCAGTTATTATGGAAATTATTAAGATATAATAATTGTAAATAAATCCAGTAATATAATTCACATTTTTAAAGTCTGAATAATCAGAAGATATTAATTTACAAGTGATAATCTCGGTTTCTATTAAATTCTTAATATTAAAAACGCTATATTTTATTAATATACCAGAATTTACATCAAAATAATAACAAATTCTAATGGTTTCGTCCAAAAAATTGATTGAATAACAATAAACATTACACAATACTATACTTTTGACCGCATCCAAATAAATTGCATTTGGATATAATTTATAAAATAAAAACGTTTGAGTAGAAAAGTTCGTGGAAAAAAGATGTGTATTTGTTGGTTTGATTAAAATCCAAAATGGATAATTTCCAGATTGGTCTTTTTCAGTATCTGAATCAATTATTATCAATTTATTAATATGAAAAGTCTTAAAACTAGTTTGATATAACTCATAATATTTGATATTGATAGTCTCATCCGTTAAATTCATATTTAATTTTATTGTAGACCTGAAATTTTGTCCTAATGAATAACCATCATCATTTAGATCAAGTTCGATGCCCTCTATTTGATAATTTAACTGGTATGTTTCTAATTTTCTACTATTAAAAGCTAAATCATTTTGAATGGAATTTCGACTGGAATAAATAAATATTTGGGGAAAAAAAGGGAAGATTAAAAGGCATATAAATATTAATAAAAAATATCTATATCTACGTCTAAGTATCATTAATTATCACTATCATATAAAATTCAAGTTCTTTTTCTTCTAACAATTTTTTTAGTTGACGTTGCTGTTGTTGCTGTTTTTCTTGGAGTTTCAGAATTTGGTGCTGCTGTTGCGGTTTTCTGAGCGGAGATAGGTGCATTTTGGGATATAATTTCCTTTAATTTAACGGGAGTTTCTCCAAGATCATAATACCCGGTCTCAGTCAATTTTAGCACGACTTCGTCCCTCGGCAGATCAACCGCTTTTTCTATTTTGAATTTTCGTTCACCTTTTGATGAGCTCTTAATAGATACTTGAATTCTAACCTCAGATTCATGTCCAATTACATTACCCATAGAATGTTTTATTCCAGATCCATATCCACTGGGATCTCCAGTAGCTTGATTTGTTATTACTGCTACAGCATTATAAAGTTTGGCACATCTTTTAAGCTCATGAAGTATTTGGTTTGCCTTTTGTTGTCTTTCTGGGATTAATTGTCTTTGAGCCCCATATTCGGATCTAAAATGTGTCGCGATTGAATCCAATATTATCAGCCTGGCACCTGTCATCTCGATTTGAGTTGCTAAGACCCTAGAACATATATATTTTAGTGCATCTGAATTTGGGGGAACAGTTCTAGATATACCTTTGATAACAGCTTCTGGATCTAACCCGAAACGAGGTGCGATTTCTCTTATCCTTTTTAATGAGAGTGAATTTTCTGGATCAATATAAATTGTTCCGGCTCCTAATCCTCCTTTTGATTCCGGTAATGCGGCAGTGCATATCAGTTGATGAAGCATGTTAGATTTACCAGTACCTTCAGAGCCCCAGAATTCATACAATTTCTGGGTAAATAATCCACCACCTAATATTGTATCAAATGTTTTACAACCTGTTGTAAGATAGGCTCTTTTCTTATATTCCTCAAGCAATTCTTCGCCTGTCTTAAATTTAAGACTAAGTACCCCATCAGATTGTTCTGCTGCTGATTTTATGATTTTTCTTGCGACTGACTCCGTAATTCCGTCAATTGCTGTTAATTCAGTAAGGCTAGCTGCTGCAATCGATTCTATTGTTCTGAACCCATTATCGATTAACTTTTGAGCAGTTGCGGGCCCAATTCCATCTAATCTTTCTAAATCTGAATTCATTGTATTTTACACCATATATTTATTGATCGAAATTTGTCGGGTGAAATCTTTCGTTTTTAAATATTTCGATTACTTCCTCTCAAGGAATACTTTTTTAAATTGAACATTACACCAGTCGAATTTGAATTTAAAACCAATAAAAAACCATAGATACCAACTGGAAACAATCATGATGAAATAAGTTTAAAAAAAAGGTAATAATAAATGGTCTCTAATAAAGAAAAAGTTTTATTAAAATTTCCTAAGATAAAAACAGGAATTGAAAGACTCGATTCTCTTTTAAGAGGCGGATTTGAACCAGGTCTAGTTCATGTTTTTGGTCCACCAAATTCAGGCAAATCAAATTTTGCAATGCAACTTGTAGTTAATGTTCTTAATTATTTTCCTTCTTCAGCACCATTATGGTTCGACACAAATGGAAACTTTGATTTTAATAGATTACTTGAACTCGCTTCTATGAATGAAGATTTATTACAAAATTTTAGGCTCGTTCAGCCAGAAAGCTATGATGAATTTTTATTCTACATAAAAAAATTAAATGATTATATTAATATGAATACAAAAATTATTGTAATTGATCCGATAACTTATTTTTATACCCTTATGATTAATAAACATAACTGGTTTAGATTAAGACATGAATTAAGTGAAATAATTTTAGGTAAATTATTGGGATTAACCATATTTAACCAAATAATTATTATTCTGATTAATCAAATCAGATCTAAAGTCAATTCTAATTATAAGCAAGAAGCAGTCTGTTATGATATAATAGAGAGACATTCAAAATATTCTATTAAATTTGATAATGAAAATACAAAAACTTTGGAAATTTGTAAATTAAGAAACGTTAAAGTTAATATTAAATTTAATTTCAAAATCGAAAAAAATAATGTTTCGTGATTCTTTTTTTAAATATAGATTATGCTTATTAAATTGATATATTCTTAAAAATTACTTTTAATTATTTTGAAAATAATGTTATTTTAGTCTTTTTTTCATTAACAGCTTATTAGCTTGTGGAAGATATATATGAACAATTAAATAATTCTAATTAATAAATTCTATAAAGGTAGTAAAATCTACGAAATATTAGAGCTTGGAATAATGAAAAAAATAACAATTGCTTTAATAAGTTATGTAAAATATTTGCGGCTCTTTTATTATATATAAAAATGATTGATTTGATATTCTGATTTTTCTCTAAAAAAAGGAACTTTTAATTATTTCCATAAAAAATATTTAAAATTGGATTTATTCAATAAGCAATATAATTGATAACGACAAATTAATTGAAACCATGTTAATTTTTTATTCATAATTAATTATTAAAGAAGATTTAAATTTTTTACTAAAGTTTGGCCCTATTTTATTATTTTTAAAAAAAGCTTATATCTATATTTTTTATTAATATTAAAATTGAATATCCATTTTTATAATTCGTTAATATTTTTTATCTAATTTAAAAATTGCGCCCAATCAAAATTAAAATATAATTAAATTTTAAATAATAAATTTAATGAGAAAGAAATCAATGATCATATTGATAACGATAATAATTCTAGGTATTTGTATAATTCCAATAGCTTGGATTATAGTAACGAATTTTTATAATAATTTAAATGAAAATATAGATTATAGACAGGAAATGAGAAATTTTGTGAGAAATATAAGTGCATACTCTAAAAACTTTAATAATAATTTTATAATTATTCCGCAGAATGGGAATGAATTAATAACTTCAGATGGCAGTGCTACTGGAAAAATTATGATTGAATATATGAATTCAATAGATGGATTGGGCAGAGAAGATTTGTTTTATGGATATAATAACGATAATGAGCCAACACCTACATCTGAACAAGAATATATGATGGGATTCTTGGATTTAGCATTAAGTTATAATAAAAAGATTTTAGTTATCGATTATTACTGGAATCATCCATATATTGATGATTCATATATTAAGAATTCCGCTAAAAATTATATTTCCTTTGCTGCTGAACACAGAGAACTTGATATCATACCAACGTATCCATTAACTCCCTATAATTCAAATAATAATAACATATCTTCTTTAAATGATGCTAAAAATTTTTTATATTTGATAAATCCCTCTACTTTTGATAATAAATCACATTTTATTAACGCATTAAAAAATACAAACTATGATATTTTAATTATTGATCTGTTTTTTGAAGGTACATTGCTTAACTCTTCAGATATAAATCAACTAAAATTAAAACCTTCTGGAAGTAAAAGATTAGTATTAGCGTATCTTAGCATTGGGGAAGCTGAAGATTATAGATATTACTGGAAATCGGAATGGAATACAAATCCTCCTGATTGGCTATGCAATGAGAATCCTAATTGGCCTGGAAATTACAAGGTAAAATATTGGTATGCTGAATGGCAGAACATTATTTTTGGCAATAATGAATCATATGTATACAAAATCATAAACTCAGGTTTTGATGGAGTTTATCTTGATATCATAGATGCTTTTGAGTATTTCGAGGATTTGTATTAAGATTTTCGAGGATATATATTAATATTTACAAGGATTTATAATAGTAATCTTGAATATAAATGTCAAATTAGCAACAAAATTCTAAGCTTTTTAGCATTCAAACTAATTTGATGATAAAAATTATATATAATTCATATTACCTATTTCATAATTTGTTAAAATCCCTTCCAGATTAAGAATATATTTGATACCTTTCGATATCTGGTATTTTAAAATAAATAAGAACGAAAAAATAATTCTATAATGAGTATAAAAAAGAATTGAAATGATTTTTTATATACGCCAGATCATAAAGTTATTAACTGGGAAAACTAATATTCAGCCAATTTCTTGAGTCCTACATATACTAAAATTGCTCCAATTGCCGGAGAAACTATTAATAAAATACCACCTGCTAATAGTACCTTTATATCAGCACTTTTTCCACATTGATAAATAGCGATTCCATAATAGATAGTCCCAATAAGCCCCAAAATAGCAAATACTACTGTAATTAATAAGAAAATAAGAAATACTATGAATATTATTGGTGGAGGCGATATGAAAAATACTACAAAAAATATCAATAATACACTTAAAAATCCCATTGCTATCGGATTAAAAACATAAAATTTTTTTGCCTTATTAAAATTGTTTTCGGGAAGACCGTAACTTAAAATTAGGGCTTTTAGATTATCATTTAGTAAACTGTATTGTTTAGAAGTTGCGATTATTAATAGCACAATTACGATTATTCCTAAGATTATGAATATTAAAAAGAATGACGAAACCACCATTTTACTAAAAAGAATCCCTTTAACTAAAAAAAACATAAGCAAATTTGGAATTATGGCTCCAAGGATATTAGGAACTAAGCTAATTATTCCAACTATGAGAAATCCTTTAGCAATTTTAAGAATTTCTTCAGAATCGATTTCACTCATTTTTTAGACCTTAAATTTCGTTAAATTTCATTTATATATCTCATTATTTAATTGTTTTAGGTGCAAAAATTAATTTTTTCATGTATTAATAAGAATCATTTATCCTCAAATATTACTTAATTTGTTTATGTTTGATTTTCTAAGTAAATATTTCAATTTTTTCAAATAAAAAGTTTTGTATCTAATCTTAAGCAAGGTATATTTTGTATTTTTTTTCTTGTAAATTATTTTCTTGTATATTTTTTATTTT
>CAZYEE010000169.1:0-8830 GCA_964646355.1 uncultured archaeon
TAAATAAATAAAAACCCATCACATAAAAATTCTTTAGATAAAAAATCAAAAAGTGAGGTAATTGAAATGTCAAAACTAAATCCTTTTGAGGTTGCACAAAAGCAATTAGATGAATGCGCAAAAATTTTAAAGTTAGATCCGGACGTGCTTGCTATCCTTAGAGTCCCAGCACGAGAACTTCATGTTTCATTGCCGATTCGGATGGATGATGGTTCTATTAAAGTGTTTCTAGGATTTAGAGTTCAATACAATGATGCTAGAGGCCCAACAAAGGGAGGAATTCGATTTCATCCTGATGAAACAATTGATACAGTGCGTGCATTAGCGGCTTGGATGACATGGAAATGTGCTCTACTTGATCTACCTCTTGGAGGAGCAAAAGGTGGAGTTATATGTAATCCTAAAGAAATGTCTCAAGCTGAGTTGGAACGATTAAGTCGTGCCTATATACAATCAATATATCAGTTCATTGGTCCAGAGAAAGATATTCCAGCCCCTGATGTTTATACAAATCCTCAAATAATGGCTTGGATGATGGATGAATATTCAAAAATTGTAGGCAAAAATCAATTTGGGGTTATCACTGGTAAACCACTCAATCTTTGGGGGTCTGCTGGACGAGATGAAGCCACTGCACGGGGTGGAATATACACCATTCATGAAGCTGCAAAAGAATTGGATATAGACCTCAAGAAAGCCACTATTGCTGTGCAAGGATATGGAAATGCTGGATATTATGCAGCATATTTGGCTAAATCTCTTTTAGGATCTAAAATAGTTGCTGTTAGTGATAGTAAAGGAGGCATATTTGTAAAAGAAGGTCTTGATCCAGAGCTAGTTCGTAAACATAAGGCAAAAACAGGATCAGTGATAAATTTTTCAAATGCTAAAACTATATCAAATGAAGAACTTTTAGAACTTGAAGTAGATATACTTATTCCAGCAGCCTTAGAAAATGTCATTACAAAAAAGAATGCATCAAATATTAAAGCCAAGATTGTTGCTGAATTAGCTAATGGACCGACAACTCCAGAAGCAGATGATATTCTATATAAAAACGGTGTTCACGTGATACCTGATTTCTTATGCAATGCTGGTGGAGTAACAGTTTCATATTTTGAAATGGTACAGAATTTTTATATGTATTATTGGGAAGAAAGTGTAGTTCATGAACGTTTGAATAGGAAAATGACCAATGCATATCATATAGTATTAAATACGTCCAAAAAATATAATATAAATATGCGACAAGCCGCTTATGTTATTGCTGTTGATCGTGTGGTTCAAGCAATGAAACTTCGTGGCTGGATTATGAAAAACCCAATCGAATCCTAGTCCAAGAACAATACTAAGAAGAACATCAACATTTTTAAGAATGTCATAAAAAGTATTATGGATGATGATCAAAAATTCTTACAAAAATAGATTTATGTTCTCACTAATATGAGACAGATAAGAAATTCAACAACATAAGATATATTTTTTTTCCAATCACATACCAAATTTTTCTGAAATTTTAGCTAAGCCTGTCATGACTTTTACTGAAATTCCTCTAACTTTTTCAATTAAATTGGTGATATTAACTCGTTCTCCAGATTCATTAATATATCTAATTGTATCATTTAATTCTTTATATATCTCTTTAATTCTAGCATATTCATCATCATATGCCATGACCTCATTTATTTGAGATATAAGTGATTGCAAAACCCAGGATAAAATTTCATTACAAGGAGGATTATCGTTCTTGGACTGAAAGTATGATTCAAGTCTGGTAAATAAATTCATCATTGCTAAAACTATACTTTTTAAAATATTTAAATAACTATATTTTTGAATATCTACTTTTTCCAAATTAATCACACAATATTTTTGCTATAAAATGAGATTATTATGTAAAATCTATTTTAAAACTATATTATTATATAATTTCATTGGATTATTTCGATTTTCGGTCCTCTTTGGCTCTTATTTTTATTTTTCTCATATGTATTGCACATGAAATACAATAATTCTTAATTTCTTTTATTCTTGGAACATGCGTACCTTGACTTCTTAGTTCTCTTTCTATCCTATAATCTACAGGTGAAGTATAAACAGTAATTCTTTTGGCTTTATCAATAGGTACCATTCTTCCACATTTCGAGCATTGTACTCGTCCACGAGTACCTTGTTTTCCTTTCGATCTTCCGCCAGATTTTCTTTTTTTTGGCATATTTAACACCTTTTTTTACTAAATTTAAAAATTGAAAAAGATTATAACCTAATTAATAAATGTTCCATTAAAAGCTTTCTGGAAAATAATGTTTATATTATTTTAGAGCTAAAATAAATAATTTATAAATTAAATTACAAAATTCTAAAATAACTTCTACTTATATTCGCAAGAGGAATTCAATAAATGATTGAAATCATAATAGAAGCAACAAAAACAAAAACTTCGCCAAATTTTCTTATTCAAGATATTCCTGGTACCAGTGGACGCTTAGATGTAATTATAAGATGCATCTTAGCAATTAACTCATTACCTACTTTCATTAAAAACAACATAATTTTTACTACTATTTTAAATGGGGCGCCAGATCCACCGAAACTATTTAAATTTTATTTTTCTAAATTGAACTTCCCTGACGATGAAATAAATGCAGCTCTATTTTTCAAAAAATTAATCGAGAAAACGATGAAAATTGATATAACAGATGCAGAAAATGTACATAATTCTAATAAAATCGAAATCAATCCTGGCATTATCTATATCCGGTCTGATATAATTAATTATTTGAAAAAAATTATGATTAAAGAATTTCCTATTATCTTTTTACATGAATCTGGCAATAGTTTCAGAAAAAACATCATTCCATACCTAAAATTGAATGATTATTCAAATTTGTATGTGATTATTGGAGATCAATCGGGCTATAATTCCCAGACTTATAAATTTCTAGAAGACAATTTTAGAAAATTTAAATTAAAAGGAAACAAGAGTTATTTATCTTCGCAATGTATTGTCTATCTTTTATATGAATTAATGTTAATAGGATTTTTTTAGCTTCATTCTTGTTTTAATTCTATTGGTAATATCTAAACAAGTAATTCCAATAAATTCATATAAATGTTAAAAAAAGTATAAATTGTTATTACAATAAATTGTATAACCAAATTTTTAGGCTAATAATTCACAATTAGATTGTTTTATCTTTAAAAAAATAATTTTTCAGAAAATAATCGGCACTCAATTTTTCCAATGTTAACTTTAAATGAAAAAATGTGATTAATTAATTAAATTATTAAAACCTCTATTTAAAAGCCAAAAATTTATTAATATTTAAAAAAAATTAGATTGTACAATGATAGACAAAAATACCTCTTTAAAAGAATTGAATCATTTATTTTTAGACGCGACTAAAATTGGACTTGAAGATGGATATACAAAAGCAATTAATAGACTAGCGGATAAGCTAACACGAGCAAACTTGTGGATTTATATATTAAAAATGTTACTGGAAAAAGAAAACGGTATTTATGGATATGAAATTAAAAAGAATATCGAGGAAAAATTTGGATTTGAGCCAGCAACTGTTTCTGGATATGTTATCTTATACAAAATGAAACGTGATAATTTGGTAAAAATCGAGTGGAAAAAGTCGGAAGAAGGAAAACCTAACCGAAAATATTACAAAATTACTGAACGTGGTCTAGAGGCAATGAGACAGGCGAAAATATATCTACAAAAAATACTTGAAGAAGTGTTCGATAAAATTGAAGAATAAAATGGATTTTATATATATCTCAAGAGAATATTAAAATAAATTTGTTTTGATTTTTATAAAAAAGATTTTTTTTAAAGGTTAAACCATCCTTTTTATTCGTTATTCGTGTTGTTTTTTTCCTTTGTTTCTTTTTTCTTTTCTTTTTTCAAATTTTTGGAAGCATATGTAATTCGCTGTAAAACCGTAAAATGAGTTAAGAATACCAGAATTGGGATCGTGAAAAAGCTCAAGGTATAATACGCAATTGATTGGATTATTATGTTAGTAATTCCAAAACAGTGTAATCCCCATAATCCACCCTGAAGCATCATAGAAACACTTAATAGGAGCATACGTTCAGCTCGTTCTGCAATACCGACCGATGCCATTTCAACACCCACTGATTCAGCTCTAGCTCTTGAATAACTTACTATAAGACTCCCGCTTAATGCTAAAATGCCTAAAAGAGTATCACTTAGCCCCATAATTATTATTCCAAGTAGCGCAAATGAATCGGAATATCTATCCAATACCGAATCAAGAAATGCCCCAAATTTACTAACCATTTTTTTCTCTCGAGCAAGTACACCATCTAAAGCATCAAAACATCCAGATATAATTAAAGAAACCCCAGCATAGAATAACATATTCGCTTTGAAATATTCAGCAAAAGGCAAATAAATATATTCCGGGATATATCTACCTAAAAATAATAGGATAAGCGATAGGAGCGAGAAACAAAAACCAATTACTGTTAATTTATTTGGAGTTAGAGAAATTTTCCTAGTAAAAGGTCCTAAAATTCTATCCGAAATCTTTTTGAACTTACTTAAAACCAAGCCTTTAACATCCTTTTATTGTTGAGTCAAATAATCCTATTAAATATATATTTAATAATAGGTGAATTTACTTTTATCATTTAAATTTCTAACTTTAAAAATATTATTCAAATAATGTTATAATATTTTTTAATGAAAAATTAAAATTAAAAGAACTTTAAAAACATAAAAAATTAAAAGATCTTAAATTTTAATAGAAAATTTCACTTTATTTTTTCAAATTTATGAGTTATTACCTCGTTTTAAATTGATAACTTTTTGAATTCTTTTATTAACCCATTCTTTATCTAATGAAAGAAGAAATGGGCCCAGTCTAGGTCCAAACTTTTTACCAATTAATATTTTGTAGAAAAGAGGAAATATTTTACTTGATTTTGAGAAATATTTTTTTCCTAAATTAAATATAAAATTCTGCAAAGAATCTTCATCCCAATCTTTACTACTAAATTCATTAATAAACTTTTCTAACGCCTCAACATGATTATCGTCAATAGATTTCACCAAATCTTCTGGTATCTCCTTTGAAATTTTAATTTTAATATTATCAGGAGCAAATTTCTCTATCCAGTATTCTGCCCTTTTTAATCCAATCTTGATTTCTTCAATATCTTTTTCATCCAATTGCTCTACTTGGTACTTCTTTTTAACTACCATCATTGCATTTTGGAGTATAGTATTATCAGAAAGGATATCTTTTAATTGACACATAATGATTGCATATCTAAACGGAATTCGTTTTGGTATCTCATCAGGAATCTTATTATTCATACAGATTTCATATAATCTCTTTTTAAAATTTAATTTATCCTTATTAGGTTCCTCAATTAATCCAAAATATATTTGAGCAAGCTCATCAATATCATCAATGAGTTTCTGTATATCAAATTCCTTATCTACTAGTTTATATTTATTCTGAATTTTTATGATTGACATAATGTTAGTCTGTGATTTTGGTTTTCTCAAAAAAAATAATCTCAACGTTTCAGGAGGTGCAAATTTTGGCCAGTCCCAAGTGGCAATGACATTACCTTTTGATGCGCTCATTTTTTCATTCCCTACTAGTATATATTCATATGGTTGGACAACATTAGGTCCGGGAGTTGGACATGGTTCCGGATGATTATAGATGAATTCTGAAATATTTCCAGCTACCCAGAATGATCCCGCTCCGATATTTGATACACCCTCGATTCTTGGACAGTTTACTCCATGTTCTTTCCCAAATGGCTCAAAATCAACCTCCCATCTTTTCCACTGAGCAGCCCACTCCACCTTCCAAGGTAGTTTTCCGTGTCCTTTTCTAATTTCACTAACCCCTTTATATCCACATCCTTTAATCAAAGCATGCTCAAATTGATAATCTAGGCATTCATATTCCACGGTCTCACAATCATCATCAATTGATATCATTTTCGTTGTAATAATTTTTCCACAATTCTCACAAATAGGTTCCCATGGCATCCAATTCTCAGGTAATAACTTTTTAGGATCTCTAAAGCTATTTAAGATTTCTCTTATTTTTTCTCTATTTTTTAACGCAATTTTAATGACTTCATAAAATTTCCCACTTTCATATTCCTTTGTCATTGAATAAAATTTAAACTTGACACCAAAATAGTCCCTTAATGAATCTACAAATAAGTTCTCAAAATGTTCTGCATAACTATTACAACAATTTTCTGGACATGGAATTTTTGAAACAGGCTGTCCCAAATATTCTTTAAACCGATCGGGGATACCCGCTGGAACTTTTCTTAAATTATCCATATCCTCTCCTACCCAAAAAAAATGCACCTTTTGTCCAGCCCTTTCAAGCCCATTTACAACAGCTTCCGCTCTAAATACATCAGACGCATTTCCAATATGAGGTACTCCAGAAATACTCGTACTACTCTTAATATTATAGATCTTCTTTTCTTTAGTAATCTCAACGTTCCTATAATTATATTTTTTTCTCTCTATTATCATCCGTGCTAGCTTATCTGCCCAAAATTCTATTTCTTGGTCTTCTTTATTCATTCTGATCAAATTATTATAGATAATATAATTTAAAAATTTAAAGATCAGAACACTTTTTAGTATGTTTGATTAAATTAAAAATAGCTGTAAAAAAAACTATTAAGAACATAATAGGTGGGTCTAAAATTTCAGACATAGAGACTTTTAAGGACTTTGTCGATAGAATCATATATTTAAGTCGATTAAAATTGGACGGTGGAGCGCTTACTAAGGCATTTGTAGATGAAGTGCGCATTAATTCCGATAATCTCCACAATTTTAAACGTTTCTGTAATAGTGAATTTGAAAAATGGCGCCAAGAACGTGGCAGCCTTGTTGATGTCGCAGATTTCTTAATCCATCATGGAGCTGATATTCTAAATTTCTGGATGACTAAAGTTTTCTGCTTCAATGAAAAAAAGTTGAAAATTGATGTGCCTAAAATGCTGTCTCCCGTTGATTGTCAAATTATTGCTCAGTATTCTTTCTCAAAAGATGAATTGAAGATAATTAAAGCCCTTCTACAAGAGTATGAAGTGGATGATTATGATGAAAAAAAAGCTGCCTCAACTATTTTTAGCAATTCATTAAAAGTAGTTTCCCAATATCTATCAGAAATAATTGATTCTGATTATAAAATATTTACGAATAAATTAGAATATAAAGAGAAAAAAGGACAATTATTTATCGATTACGAGGCAGCCGGACGTATTCAGGGACTTTAATATTGAAATAGTCTAAAATATTAATATCATTAAAATTAGTATCTGATCATTATTTGTATTTATTTAGATTTAAACTCCAGAAGCTTCCTTCTGTTTCATTAATTTTACCATCTCATATGCCAATGTCTTAAATGATTTTTCTACATTAGCTCCTGTCTTTGCTGAAGTCTCCAGAAATACACATGGAATCTTTTTTGCAAATTTCTCGGCATCCTCTCCTCTCACAGCACGATATTTTTCTAAATCATTTTTATTCCCCAAAAGTATAATTGGAATACGCCCAGTATATCCCCAGAGCTCTTTTAACCAATTAACAACTCCTGGATTAAAAGTAGAATAGCGAGTGAGGTCAAATACAATCATTGCACCAGAAGCACCCTTATAGAAAGATGTACGGAAAAAGGCAAACCGATCCTGCCCCGCTATATCCCATATACTTAAAGTAACAGGGATATCCTCATCATTATAATTCACAACAACATCTTTTGTAAAAATATCCGTCCCGATTGTCATTTTATACTCTTTTTCAAATTTTCCCTTGATAAAGTTTTGGATTAAACTGGTCTTTCCTACTGCAGCTGCACCCAAAAGTAACATTTTTAATTTGTAGGTCGGCATTGTTATTATCTCTCATTTTTTCCTTGATTAATATTAGTTTGAATTATGAATTAACTTTATTTAATTTAATATTAAATTTTATCGTTAATATTTTAAAAATTATCTTTTATTTTTCCAATATTCAAATCTCAAAATAAATTAAATAGTTTATTATTTTTATAGTTTTAAATTCAAATGGTTTAATTTTCTAATTTCTTAGAATTATTTTTTTATTTTGGATAATTTTATCTTCAGAATTCGGTTTATAATATTGGATAATATGAAAAGAGAGTTTTATAAAATAAAATTTTATAAGGAATTGATACTTAAAAAAAAATAATAAATTGGGCACATTATATTCTATTACAATGGCTTAATGAATGAAAATAACTTAATACTTCAAAAATTTATCAGCAGTGATTAAAATATGGACGAATTAGAAAAAATAAGACGTAAAAAACTGTTGGAATTACAGCGTAAAGCGTTATTACAAAAGAAGATGGAGGAAGAGAAAAAGCGGAGAGAGCAATTGGAAGCAGAACTTCGTTCAAATCCTAGAGAACGTTTTATTATGACTTGGATGACACCAGATGCCTATAATTATTTGAAACAGATTCGTAAACAGGATCAACGAGTCAGTAATTTAATTGAAGATGTACTTATCTCATTAGTAAATCAAGGAATTTTAAGGTCGAAATTAACCTATCAACAGTTAGTGCTTATAGAACGTCGTATCACAGGTAGAGGTCCTACAATACGTATAAAAAGAGCTGGAAAAGAGGTTCGTGATATCACCGATGAATTAAAAGAAAAATTTAAGAGCTAAATTTATTATCTATGTTTTTAGAATATCAATTTCTAATCTCTTCTTTTTTAAACTGTTGATTATTATTTTTTCAGAAAAAATAAAATCTAATTTATG
>CAZYEE010000170.1:0-7479 GCA_964646355.1 uncultured archaeon
GAAATTATACATTATATATTAAGAAAAAAGAAATTATACATTATATATTAAGAAAAAAGAAATTATACATTATATATTAAGAAATTAAGAGCTTTAATTATAAAAAAATTAGAAAAATTTTGTTTTTAGTGAAGTTTTTACGATATTTAATAATGTTTTAAGGTATTGGAGCTGATAATCCCATTAATTGAAATATTCCATTAATTATTAACCGTATTCCTATGTATATATAAACAATTGCTAGCAATATTTTGAATTTTTTCGGTGATATTTTTCTCGTTAATATGGGCCCTACTTGTGCCAATATAATACTCGATACTCCGAGTCCTAAGAATGCCAATAAATTAAACCATCCGATTGAAAGCCATGGATATTGCGAGGCATTTATTATTGAATCATTATAACCTAATACCATAAAGGATACAAATCCTACTGATGAACCTATTACCATAGTTGCTAATGAGATTGATACTGCTAATTGGACTGGAATCTCCAGTATTGCATTTAATACAGGCATATAAATCAGCCCACCACCGATCCCTATAAAATGTGCTAACGTTCCTGATAAGAATCCACTGGTATAACTTTTTGGTTTTGATAGCTTTGGTAATATATCTTTTGGTTTTGGTTTGGCTGTCATAAACCTATAAGCTCCTATTATACAAAACACTCCAAATATCGTTTTTAATAATAGCCCTGCTATCGCTCTGAAATTAGAAAATAAGATATACGCCATAATTGCTCCTGTAAGACTGCCAAATCCAACTGGTATTGCGAAGTTCAAGTAGTGGTTAGTAGGAAAAGCTATTTCTTTTTTCTTCATTTCTTTAATGTGTTTATATACACCGCTTAGAGCTGTTGGTACTACCACTGCCATATTCGTTCCAAATGCTACAAGTGGTGAAATCTCTGGCGCTGCTCCCATATATGTTTCAAAACAAAACATCATTACCGGTACCATTATAAAACATGCTCCTACGCCAAAAAAGGAGCTTACCAAACCTACAGCTGATCCTGCAATTATTAATATTATTAATATTAAAATAATATTTTCTTGCACTATTGAATCACCCAGTTCATATTTTTTTTTAGTTCAATTTCATAGAAAATTAAATGATATTCAAATAATTACATTATGAAAATTTTTATAAATATTTGCTTACAGATTGTAACATATGAGTACTAAAAATAAAAAGAAAATTAAACTCGATAAACGTGATATTGCAATTATTTCCATCATCAATAGAGATAATAGAATAAATTTATCCAAAATTGCTAAAGAATTAAATGTATCTCACGTTTCAATTGGATTAAGATTAAATAAATTACTTAAGAATAAAATTATTGATATCAAGGTCCGAATTAATCCCAAAATTTTAAATATTAACTTGGGTTTTATCTTACTTGAAATCGAAACGTCCAGCTATAATAAATTATTAAAAATCTATAAACAATGTCCACGGGTTATTGGTGTTTTTGATTTGATAGGTGAATATAACCTTGGTGTATTCTTTTTCGCTGAAAATCCAGATACTTTTAAGACAATTCTAAAATTTTGTATGCTTTATTCCTTTCCATCCATTAGAAAATCAACTATACTTACAATTGGTGACCATTATTTTCCATCTTTTGTTAATATTCGTCTTTCTAAATTTATCAAAAATAATATTCCATGTAATTCTAATTGTAATACTTGTGATGCATTTCTCAATAATAAGTGCCTTGGGTGTCCTAATTTTATCCATTATAAAGGAAATTTAAAGATAGAAATTTAAATATTTTAATTTTTTTAACTTTTATTTTCCTTTAAACATAATAGAATATGATAATATGCTTATTAAGATTATATAAAGGATCCATAATGCTGTAAAAGAAATTAATTAATTAAAAACTACTCGATTCATCTATTAGATTATTATAAATGCGTCTTATTCTTATTAAGAATTTGAAAATATAATTAATTAAATATTTGGTTTTCCGAAAGATTTTAATTATATTATACTATTAAATTTAAGGGAATTAACTTGGAATTACTTAATACAACTACAAAATATAAAATTTTGAAATTGCTGATTAAGAAGAAAAAGCCAATAGGAATTTATAAAATAGCTAAGTTGAATAAGATTAGTGTATCGGAGGTCTGGAGGCAAATTAAAGTTTTAACTAGTTATAATCTTATCCTTAAAAAGAAAATAGGTAATAAAAAAGCACAAACAAAGTATTTTATTAATAGAGCTTGTCCCTTAACAAACATTTTAGAAGAACTATTTTATTATTCCGATTTTTTAGAGAGGATTAAGAATTTAATGCCCTTAGAAGCTTGCAATAGTATTCTCAATAAATATTATATAAGTGGAATTTATTCAATAAAAGAATTTTCTTGGGATATAATATATCCTCAAGGATTTTTATTAGTGGTAGATGAAACTGAATATTTAAAAGCGGAATTAATTAAATCATATTTTATTAATGAATGGAGAATAAATGTAATTAAAAAGAAAATTGATAATTGTGAATTTTATTTTGATGATTTTGAACAAATAAACAAGGCTGTATTAGAACAGGCAATTGCTGATTGCCTAAACTATTATGATCTGGATCCAAACAACATAGAAGTATTATTCTTACTACTTTTAGAGGATGTTGATTGGAGAAAATTATATAAAATTATTAAAACTCAGTATGGAGATTCAATCCTGAAAAAATTATGGTATTTTCTATCTATAGCGAGATTTTTAGGTGCAAAACTTTATCCTTCAGATTTATTTTATTGTAATTATAATGTTGATGCGATTAATGAGAAATTCAAACAAGATGCTAAATTAGCATGCTATAGAATTCTTTTATGTAATGGCATTTATAAAAAACAGTGGTGGTAATCTTGTGGAACGTTTATAGTGTATGGGAAAATGAGACTATCAATAAACAGAATATCATTGATGCTTCAAAAAAGACCGGTATGCGCCCGGATATCATTGAACGGGTAATTGCTTTATATGATACGATTTATCAGGTAATGAATGCAGATATCAAGCAAACATTTATTGGAGGATCTATGATTAACCAAGTATATATAGATCCGGATGAGGCTAGATTATCAATTGATGTAGATACCGTTGTTAGAGAAAGTATAGAGAGAAAAAGCGAATTAATAGACATTTTTGTAGATCTAAGGGAAAAGATGTTAAAAAATCAATGTATCTACCAGATCAATATTGGAAATTCAGTGGTGTATATAGGAGAAATATCCTCCGATACCAAAAGACAGGACCTATATCCTAAAGTGCTTTTTTTAAAAAGGTCAATACCGTCATTTTTCGTCGGAACTCCACTATCAAATTATTTAAATAAATTAGGCCTCACCTCCAAAAATAAAAATGTAAACAAATTTTTAATGAATTTAAAAAAAGAACTAGGATATTTACCTAAAATTTATGACGTTAGAATTGAAATTTCTTTTGATAAAGAAGGTATTAATTATCCTTTTAAAAAAAGTAAAGTTCATCCTTATTTTAAAAATACTTTAACTCCTCATAAAATATTTTCTTGCGAAATTGAGGAAGCTTCAAGCGTAGCAGAAGGAAAAATAGAATTTTTAAATATAATAGATGAAATTCAAACGATTAATATAATAAACACCATTTGTGATTTAAGAATCATTTATTTATATGATCTAGATATAAAAATCCCTGAAAAAACAATTCTAAAAGTTGAAAAAATTATGGATAAATGTCAAACTGATTTTGAAAAATATTGGTTTTATAAATTAATTTCCTCAAAATATACTTTTCATGAGATATTTAAAAAAATTATCGGATCAAGGAGCTAAAAAGAATAATTTTAAACATATCAAATTGATTAAATTCATCGAATTGAATTGATTAAATTCATTTAATTGATTAATTAAATTAACTAATCATATTGTATTGTTAAACCTATTAAATTAGTTAAATTTGATAAGAAGAGTAAGGTGGTTATAACTAAACTATAATTTAAAAATATTTATTATAGAAAAAAGAATGAAAATTATCATGCAATTTTATATTATTTAGGCTCATGCTTGATATTTCCTTATGTTATTTTACTTTAGGCTTATTTTTGAAATCTATTATATACAGACATTTAATTGAAATTTATAATCCAGCGCATTTAAAAGAATCTTGGTAATTAAATTGGTAGATTAGAAGTTTCTGAAAGTTCCATTATAATTAATTCTCTACAATCGGACTCTATCTGAATATTTCCTGAAAGCGGGTGTGGTACTTTTGCAAACAAAGTTTTAATAGAATAGGTCCCTTCGTTCAAAGGTTCTGTTAGGATTATAAGCGTCAATAGACCTCCATCATTATTAAAGAATGTTTGAAACATTGATGGAAGACATGCTTCAGAATCTAAGAGAATCCAGGTTGAATTTGATACCTCAACTTGTATTCCAAAAGATACATTATTGGCGGGAGGTGAGGGGACTCCATCTATTGTTATATTCTCTAAATTTTCTTTAAATATTATAAATAATCGTGAATTCTGCTGTATTGTGATAGTAGTGTTCATGCTACTATCATATGCGTAATGATAACCAGCAATCACGTCATATTCGTAATAGAAATCCGTATCATTATAGATATGTTTTATCTGGAGAATTGAGGGTGGCTCTTGTTCTGGTAATTCAGGAATTTTTGTCATTACAACATAAGAAAAACCAATGGCAAATGCTCCAATTATTAACCCGATGATTCCAATAATAAAGCCAATCTTAGAAATCGTACTATTCCCCATTTATTCATCACTCTTTTACTTAATAATTTTTATTTATATTCTAAATAACGGGACTTGTAATTTTCATTTGTTTTTAAAAAATCTTTAAATTATTGATTTCAAGGATTAATTTAATATCAAAAATAAATAGAAAAAAAGAATTATTCATACTTTTTGAAAATTCTATACAAACATTTTATCAAATATTTTGAAAGTTTTTATTTGATAAGAATAAAAGAAGGTTTAAAAACTAACATTGATAGAATATTCTGAGTTATCATCTGTTTTGCAAGATTAAATTTCTTAATTTTATAACTTCTTTTAATATACCATTTATAACAGAAAAAAATCAAATTTAAAGATTCAAAACTTTCTAAATATTCATGGTCTCGATTTTTTAATAAGGAATGATTTTATTTTCTACTAGAAATTTCATTATATACATTATTAAGGGGGTTTTATATTGAGTATGAATGATTCATTTCTAATGAATGATTCAGTTTTGCAATTCTTTTGATGACATAATAATTCGGTAAAGTATTTACTCCAGAATTCTCCATAATGTTTACTTCTGAGATTATGATAAAAATAGATTTGAAAAGTGCCTTTACTGCCCTGTTCTATTTCGATTTTAGAGAAATAGTTAGCGGTTGTCCAGATATCTTTAATAGCATGTAGGATTTCGTAAAGAGACATATCAACCATATTTTTTTTCTTATACCATTCAATAATTTCTACAGCAATGTTTTCTTTGAATGCACGTTTATAATCCCCAGATATGTAAGCAAGAAAGGTCGTTTTGCCTACAACGACCATATCTAACTCCTCACGAAAGGCTACCCATAAATCTGGAATTTCTTTAGATTCTGGCGAATAATATCTATCAAGTAATTCCAATGCATGTTCTAAAATTTCAGATTTACTATTATAAATTCTTACTCCATTTTTATCCTTGAAAGTAAGGTATTTTTCTAATAAATTTTTAGCTTTTTCAGATATAGTAGTGTGTATCGTGGGTTTTCTTTGAAATCCTCTTGATTTTTTATCACTATCATAATTGTTTGACATTTTATTACAATCCTATAATATTTGTATCCCTTTTTTTAACACAATTCTGTATTACTTTCGTTTTGGAACTAACAAAAGCAAATTTAACTTGATTTTAATAATTTACAGAAATTTACGGACATTATTAATGGACATTATTAATGCGTAATATTTAAATGCTTTGAACATGTATATGAGCATAGTATGAACATAAGCTAGAAAATGATGATCCTCTGATGAATGCTGATCTCAAGAATATAAATATTTTAGAGCACAATGACTTTTTAAAACGATGCTTTAGCTTCATTGGATTGTTTTATCCTCAATACATATTTGTTATTGGGTTTTTATGTTTATACTTTATACTTAGATATTTTTCTGACTATATTTTAATGTTTAAAATAAATTTAGAAATAGAACCATTAATAAAATAGCATATTTGATATGAAAAATGTCATTTAAGATTATAAAAATTAAGTTTGAGGTTATTTATTAAAATAGAGAAAAATATGGGACTTAAAAATGGTTATAATTAATGATATTGATATAAAAATTATATTATTAAAATATTGGAGGTCTTATTAATTGAATTTATCCTTAAAATTAAAAGTTATTTTAGTAATAGGTATAATTGTAGGAGCTTCGATGGGAATAGCAGGTGCTCTCTGGTTATTCAATTATGATAGGTCTTCATTAAGATTAGGGGCTTTATCTGGAGATTTGCACCATTTACCATTGTTTATAGCACTTGAAAAAGGTTTTTTCAAGGATGAAGGACTTGATTTGAATTTTGAAGATGTACTATGGTTTTCTAATGGAAATGAAGTGATGGTAGCTTTTGAAACCGGTACTTTAGATGTTGCATATCTGGGTTTAGCTCCAGCAATGGCACATAAATTGACTCAAAATGCTCCCATTAAAGTGATTTCCGGTGTTAATGTAAACGGTAGTGCCATAGTAATAAGTAGTTCTTCCAGCATCAATAATATTTCTGATCTATTGAATAAAAAAATTGCAGTACCTTCTTTAAACAATATGCAAGATTTCATTTTACAGATCGCATTAACTAATGCAGGGTTAACTACGGATAATTTAACAAGAGTCACAATGTCGGTTGGAAATATGGAAACTGCTTTATATACAGGCGATATAGATGGTTTTATCGCTTGGGAACCTTTTAATGCAAAAGCTATTGATAATTTAGGGGCTAAAATATTATTAAATAGCTCTGAAGTCTGGCCAAATCATCCTTGTTGCGTAATTGCTGCTACAAACTCATTAATTATAGATAAACCCTCAATCGTAGAGAAGATAGTTAAAATCCACAAGCGAGCACTTGAATGGATTAGTAATCCTAATAACCATAACGAAATAGTTCAAATTGCCAAAAAATATACCGGAATTACTTCAGACAACACCATAGAAATGGCGTTAGCAAATATTGGATATGTTTATAATTTTACTTCCTATATGACGGAAATTGAAAAATTTTACGATAATTTAACGGTATTAAATGATAATATCCCAGCTTGGCCCAGTGGCAGAGAGGCATTTTTTACAGAATTTTTTAATAGCGAATTTTTAGACGCTTGATTGATATAATCACTTTATTATCCAACAAAGATATCAATACCATAATATTTGAACTGTTTAAATCATTATTTAACTCCAAATTTA
>CAZYEE010000170.1:7579-8821 GCA_964646355.1 uncultured archaeon
GGAATATTTATGGGAGTGTTTAGAAAACTAGAATGGGCGCTTTCACCAATTTTTGAATTGTTAAGACCAATACCACCATTTGCTTGGATACCTTTTGCATTAATATTATTCGGACTGGGAATAGCTTCCCAATCCTTCGTAATTTTTATTGGTGCATTTTTTCCTATACTGACTAATACGGTAGATGGTGTAAAAAGAACTTCCAACATCTATATAGACGTTGCAAAAACACTAGGCGCAAATAGATTAGATATCATTATGAGAATAGTATTACCATCCGCATTACCGTCCATTCTTGTTGGTTTAAGAATTGGACTTGGTGTTGGCTGGATGTGTGTTATAGCTGCTGAATTGGTTGGTCTAAATATACCCCTCGGACTTGGATATTTAATACAATATTCAGCTCAATTCGGTAACTTCGGATTGACCGTCTCCGCTATGTTAACTACAGGTTTGATAGGAATTTTAATGACCATCTCTGTTAAGTTAATTGAAAATTGGTTATTGGATTGGAGGAATAATATTGCAAAAAATAAAGCTTAAATTGATAAATATTTCTAAATCATTTCCTCTAAATCATCAACTTTTTCCTGTACTTAATAACATTTCACTTGATGTATTTGAAAAAGAGTTTCTATCAATAGTTGGACCGAGTGGATGTGGTAAAACTACCTTAATACGAATTATTGCAGGCTTAGAAAAACCATCAATTGGATCTGTCATGTTGAATGGTGAAGAATTAAAAGGACCCTCTAAAAAAATAGGCTATGTCCCTCAAGAGTTCTCTCTATTTCCCTGGCGAACAGTTAAGGGTAATATAAGTTTTGGTCTGGAATTAAATACTGTAGGAAAAAAAGAACGAGAAAAAAAGATTAACGAATTGCTCGAATTAACTAAACTTAAAGGCTTCGAAAATTTTTACCCAAAAGATATCTCAGGAGGCATGAAACAAAAAGTTGCTATAGCTAGGGCACTTGCCATTGATCAAGAAGTCTTATTACTAGATGAACCGTTAATCTCGATTGATGCTCAAAATAGAAATAAACTACAAGAGGATTTAATTGAAATCTGGCAAAAATCTGGTAGGACAATTATATTTGTTACTCATAACATTGATGAAGCTGTTTATTTATCCGATAGAATCGTCGTACTCAGTAAACGCCCCGCTTCTATCATCGAAATTAAAAAAATAAACATACCAAGACCCAGAAATAGAACTTCTAAAGAATTTAATGAAATTAG
>CAZYEE010000171.1:0-8813 GCA_964646355.1 uncultured archaeon
CTCCTTGTTTTTTCCCTACAGCTATATACATAGCAAGAATCACGCAAGTAGGCGCATTGATCGTCATACTTGTTGATACTTTATCCAGAGGAATTCCTTCAAACACCTGTTCGAAATCTTTTAGTGAATTTATAGTGACACCTACTCGTCCGACTTCGCCTCTACAAAGTTCATTATCTGAGTTGTATCCCATCTGAGTAGGAAGATCAAAAGCTACAGATAATCCTTTTTGTCCTTGCGATAATAAGTATTTGAATCTTTCATTCGTTTTTTTTGCATCAGCGAATCCTGCATATTGGCGCATGGTCCACAATCTACCACGGTACATTGTAGGATATACTCCTCGCAAAAATGGAAAATCACCTGGAAATCCAAAATCATTTATATAATTTAAATCAGCAATATCCTCAGGAGTATAAATTTGTTTTAAAGAAATACCGGACGGGGTTTCAAATTTATCTTTTCGTTCACCTTTTTCAAGAAATTTAGCTAGGATTTTTTCCTCCCATTCCTTTCGTTTTTCCTTGATTTTTTCAATTTCATCTTTAGAAAACAATTTCAATCACCAACGATTTTACAAAATTTCTATTAGATGTATTATTATAAAAAATTACCCAAGAGGTTTATATACATAAGTATATACTTCCTTTCCATCGAGATTGTCGCAGATTTTTGTATATTCGGGCTTTAGTTCCATTCCTATTTTCAGATCATCCTGAGTTGTGAGTTGGCCCAACGCTTTAACACCATTTTCAAATTCTACTATTCCTAAAGCGTAAGATTCTTTATCCCGAAATTCCATTGGTGGTGCTTTTAAAATAGTGTAGCTAATCAGTTTACATTTACCTTCTGCGATTATTGGTTCAAACTCAGTATTTTTGCATTTTAAACATCTAAGATGACTTTTATATTGAAGATATCCACATTTTTTGCATTTTATCCATTCAATTTTTTCTATTTTATAATTTTCACTCATATCACTCATATTATTCACATCCGTTCTACGAGTATAGAGACAATATTGTTTCCAAATCCTCCAAAATTGCAAGTAATTCCGGTATTTGCATTCGAGACTTGTCTTTTACCTGCCTCATTTCTTAATTGCCAGAAAAGCTCGACAACTTGTGCTACACCAGTTGCACCTAATGGATGCCCTCTTGCTTTAAGTCCACCAGATGGGTTAATTGGAATTTTTCCATCAATTTCTGTCATTCCTTCACTTGCAGCCTTAGCACCTTCTCCCTTTTTAAAAAATCCAATATCTTCACTTTGTACTGCTTCTAAGATAGCAAATGCATCGTGAAGTTCTGCGACATCGATATCCTGAGGTGCCTTTTTAGCCATTTTATATGCTTGCTCCGAACAGATTCTTAATGCATTTAAAACGGTAATGTCCTCCCGCTCGTAAATTATATGCGTATCTGTTGCCTGTCCAACTCCTGAAATCAAAACTGGAGTATCTGTAAATTTCTTTGCAAGTTCGGCTTTACATAAAACTAAGGCTGCAGCGCCATCCGAAATTGGGCATATATGAAAAAGTCTGAGCGGGTCGGCAATGATTGGATTCCTTCTATCATCTTTAAGAAATTCCTCAATTGTCTTCCAATTACCTTTACCCTTCTTAATAGCACTTTCCATGAAATCTTTAATTGTCCTCTGAAAATGTGCATATGGATTAAGAGCACCATTTCTATGATTTTTAATGGCAATGGCATCGAGCCATTCGATTTTTGCATTATATTTGTGAAGATATGTACGGGTTAATAATCCAGCAAATGAAGGTAGTGAAACTCCATGAATTCTTTCCGCTTCATGGTGTGTGACAGTTGCAACAGTAGATGTTACAAGTCCTGGTGTTGTTATATGGGTCATTTTTTCACCACCGACTACCAGAACGAGATCTGCCATACCAGAAGCTATAGCTTGAAATCCGGCTTTGATAGCGGAGCCACCACTTGCTGGCCCATTCTTAATATGATCAGCAGCAGCCGGTATTAAATTTATTCTGTCGACTAATGCGCTCGCAATTCCACTATAATGATTAAATTCTCCTGGAAACATACATCCGACATATACAGAATCAAAATTCTCTCCAAAAGTATCTGAGTTTTCGATAGCTTTCAATGAAGCCTCACATAATAATTCGAGTAATCCTTCTTCCAATCGTCCGAATTTAGTCTGTGCAGCTCCTATTATAGCTACTTCATTCATAGAAATCACTAACCATTAAGTTAAATATATAATAAGGTTTTAATTTAATAGATTTATGGTTTATTATACAAGATTAAATAATTTTCTATATCCAATCAAGAAAAAAAATATTTCAAGAGTTAAAAATAAGAATGTTAGAGGGCTAATTAAATACCAAAATTCTTGAGGTATTAGAATGAGTGAAAAACCAAAGATTAGATTTTATATGGCTAAGCCTGGATTGGATGGTCATGATAGAGGTGCTAAAGTAGTATCAATGGCACTTCGAGATGCTGGAATAGAGGTCATTTATAGTGGTCTTCACCAGACACCAGCTCAAATAGTCGAAGCAGCCATTCAAGAAGACGTTGATGTAATTGGATTATCCATATTAAGTGGAGCCCATATGGTGCTTATCCCTAAGGTCATCCAACTAGCAAAAGAAAAGGGTTTTTTTGACGGTAAAAGATTCATCTTAGCAGGTGGAACAATTGTTAAACCAGATGAAATTAAAAAATTAAAAGAGATGGGCGTATCTGAGATATTTGGACCCGGTTCTAGTACAAAAAAAATTGTTGAATATGTCTATAATCTATTTAAAGATAAAGAAAAAAATTAAATATAATATATTTTATTCTTTTCATATTATTTTTGAAATTATTATTGTTATTTTAATAATTACATTTTCCATTGAAAAATATCCATTCACTTTTTTTCCTTAAAATTTCCAAAAAATCTTTATAATACTATTAATTTTTAAATTACATTGCTCATAAGAGAAATTTTTATTTATAATTTTAAGTGAATAAAATGACATCAAAATGAATGAAAAAATTTATTTACGGTTTATAATGGCAATACCAGGGCGTCAAGACGATTTAAATGCAAAAGTAGTATCAATAGCCCTAAGAGATGCTGGATTTGAAGTAGTATATTTAGGTACTGAGGTTTCTCCACAAGATATCATAAGAGCTGCACTTCATGAAGATGTTGATGCAATATATCTATCGGTTGTAGACAAATCATATATGGATTTAGTTGAAGAAATATTAGATATTGCAAGAAAAGAAAATTTTTTCAATTCATCCAAAAAATTCATCTTTTTAGGTGGAATTGATCTAGATTCTAATAAAATTCAAGTTTTGAAAGAAAAAGGTCTGGCTGCGGTTTATGGACCAAAGCAAAAAACTCATGAAATAATTAATAGTATTAAAGAAATTTTCGGATATAAATAAATATTATTGTAATTTCTAAATTTATATGATAATTATTTAAAATTGGCGAGTTTAATGTATCGGAATGAGGACATAAATGAGTTATTGGATAGATTTTTTAAAAAGGATAGGATGGCATTAGCCAGAGTAATTACATATTTAGAGAGTTATCCAGATAAAAGGCACGAAATTTTAAAGCAGATTTTTCCAAAATCGGGCAATGCATATGTTATAGGAATTACTGGAGTTCCAGGGGCAGGTAAAAGCACATTGATCTCCAGACTAGCCCAAGAAATTAGAAAACGTGGTAAAACTGTTGGAATTGTTTGTGTAGATCCATCAAGTCCATTCTCTGGGGGCGCATTTCTGGGAGATAGGTGCAGAATGAATGCCCAGCAATTCACCAGTGACGAGGGAATTTTTATCCGGAGTCTAGCTTCACGTGGGCAGCTAGGGGGCTTGTCAAGAGCTACTGATGATGTTGTAACAGCTTTTGATGCATTTGGAATGGACTATGTAATTGTTGAAACTGTGGGTGCGGGTCAATCTGAAGTTTCTATTAAAGATTTAGCCTATACTACAATAGTTGTCTTCGTTCCTAATCTTGGCGATTCAATTCAAGCTCAAAAGGCTGGGATAATTGAAATTGGTGATATTCTAGTAATAAATAAATCAGATCTGGGCGGAGATCATCTGAAAGTCCAATTAGACCAGATGTTGGATACATACACCAGACAAACAGGTTGGAGACCTCCTATTGTAAGAACTGTAGCGGTTGAGAATAAAGGGATAAGCGAATTAATGGACGAAATTGAAAAACATAAAAGACATATAGAACTATCTGGAATAAAAGATAAAAAATGGAAGGAACGATTTAAAAACAGATTTTATAACACCTTGGAGTATAAAATATCAAACCTTTTCTTTAAAGAATATTCAAAAGTAGTGGGTATTGATGAGGAAATCGAGAAAGTATTGAATAAACAAGAGGATTTATACACAAGCGTTGATAAAATCTTTGAAAGAATTTTGGTGAAAATAAAAGATGAATTATAAAATGGGTGGAATTTTAAAATGGGAGAACGAATAAGATTATCTAAAGGGATAGTTCAAGTATATTATGGAACAGGGAAGGGAAAAACTACTGCTGCCCTCGGACAAGGGTTCAGAGCTGCAGGACACGGTTTTAGAATTTATATGATCCAATTCATGAAAGGCAATATTAAATATGGGGAATTAAAAGCAGTTCAAAAATTTGATAATTTTACAATCGAGCAATTCGGAAGTCCTGAGCTAATTGCAGCACCGGATGATTTTGATATCTCAGAAGGAGAAAAGGCATTAAAAAGAGCTGAGGAAATTATTACCAGCGATGAATATGATATTGTAATTCTCGACGAGGCTGGAGTCGCATGCGATATGGGTATAATTGATGTTGACAAATTGATTGCTGTTCTGGATAAAAAACCGCCGCTTGTAGAAGTAATAATTACTGGAAGAATGATGCACCCAAAATTACTTGAATATGCCGATTTAGTTACTGAAATGCGCATGATCAAACATCCATATGTTTCCCAAGGACTGGATGCTAGGTTCGGAATTGAGCACTAATTTTTATGTTATAACTGAAATTTCATATTATAAAACATAATAATGGAACTATTTTACTTTATAATAAAAGACGAATTAATAGTCAATTTAGTTAACTTTTCTTGGATACTAAATTATTTTTATTTTTATGATATTTTCAATCTTATTCTTATTTTATTATTGTTAATTCATCATCAATCTTATTATATCCCGAATTTAAATAATACAATCGAAAATGTTTTTAAGTATGATAAAGAATTATCCTTTAAATTTATAAAAAGTCATTTTATCCATCAACAATTTAATTAAAACTGACCGAAAATGTCTATAGAACATGTAATTTTACTGATTATCGATGATTTTAGATATGATTCATTTGTTTCCTTAACAGATAATGGAACATTACCAAATTTACAAAAAATGAGAAATAATGCTATCTGGGGTAAATCTATAACCACATTTCCATCGGTTACAATACCGGCTCATTTAACAATTATGACCGGAGCATATCAAGATTCCTATAAAGTGCCCTTAATTCATTACTATGATAGAATTAATAGAAAAATAAATAACTATTCAGTAGGACTCCAGGCTTTTGAGATCTATAAAAATATTGGTAATGTTGATACGATCTTTGAAAGAATTGATGGTCCCACCTGTAATGTTTTTGAACCTATTCATAGAGGTACTTCTTATAATTATCCTGGAAAACTAAATGCAATTGGAAAATATCTTTATTATAAATATATAAGCGATCTAAATAAAAGCAATGATGTAGTTGTGAGAAGAATTCTAAAAGTTTTCAAGAATCCAGGTAAATATATTCCATCTAATAATAGATCCGCACCTATTTTTACAGCAGGTTGGTTTCCCGCAACTGATATGATAATGCATAATTTTGGAGCAAGTTCAAACGAATATATTAACAGTTTAAAAAGCGTTGATAGAGCTATTGGCAAATTACTATCAGGACTTGAAAAATTAGGATATCTAAAAAGAACTGTAATTATTTTAGTATCTGATCATGGTAATTATTCAGCAAAAGAATTATATAATCCACAAACTGATCTTGCTCAAAAAAATCTTTTTCCTCTCTATCCAAAAAAGAATAAAGGTGATTATGATATAGCAGATGGTTCAGTACTGGGCTTTTATTTTGCTGGGGATGGTGATACAAGCCCAAAAACTGAGTCAGCTCTTCGGAACTATAAAAACGGAATTGACACAATAGAGGCTGTTAAACAATTAAAGGGAATAAAATGGATCGCATTTAGGGATGACGAATGCTCTAATAATAAAGGTACAATCACATTTATGAAAAAGGTGAATGAGGATTGGAAACTCGCTCATTTTCATTATTATAATAGAAAAGTTCGTTATGAAGTGGAAGAAATTGATTTATTAGGATATGATAAAGCAGCTGATTCAAATGATTGGCTGGATTATGGCAAGTTTTATTCTCTGAATGAATGGCTGGAATATACTCATGATCTGGATTTTCCAATATTTCCAGATCAAATTTGTAGAAATTTTATAAATTCTAATTCTTGTGATTTATATGCTTCTAGTATGGCTGAAATCGTGTATAACTCGGTTCATGGACAAGTCAAAAATAATTATCACGTTCATGCTCACGATGTAGCACTCGCTCGCTCAATGCAGGTCCCAATACTGATATACAACCCTGAATTTATTTCAAAAAAGATAAAATACTCAAAAACTTCAGATATTTCTTCTACAATCTTCAATATATTAAATCTCCAAACCCCATCGGACTATGAGGGAAATTCATTATTAGATAATTTCTCATAATAATTTCAATAAATAACTGATAACTAAATAAAATATTTCATGATTATTTAATAAATTCAAATAATATATGATAATTTTTGAAATAGAATTTGGTTAGAATTTATGGTCACTTTAAAATTAATTTTTTCGGTAGAAATTAGTTATAAAATAAGTCTTATAAATAGTCTGATATGGATTGCCATCATTTTTACTCATTTTTTTATTGTCTAATCTTCTTATCCGGTTTTTGAAAATCATTTATAAATATATCATATTTTACAACGATTAAACTTTTATAATTTAATAATATTTAATTATCATAATATAATTTATCAAATTAAAAAATAGGAGGTTTCTATTAGATTGGCCCAAAAATCTGTTTTAGTAACAGGTGCATCAGGACATTGTGGAACTTTTATGGTAAAATTATTAAAAGAGCACAATTATCATGTTATTGCTACTGATTTAAAAAGACAAGAACAAGACAAACTTTTCCAAGGTGCAAAAAAATTTTTTGACAAACAGTTTTTAAGCAGTTTTATGGATAAAGACGATGTATTTATCGAGGCAGATTTAACAAAAAAAGAAACATTAGAACCAATATTCGATTATGATTTTGATACGATCTTTTCAATTGCATCATTATACGACTATTTTGCTTTACTTGATGATTTAATGAGAATCAATGTAGGCGGACTTAATAATCTAATTGAACTTACTCTAAAAAAAGGTAATGTTAAACGTTTTTTACATTGGTCAACTTGTGGAGTATATGGTGAACCAAAATATGAAAAAGATGAAAAAGGTTTTCCATTACCAGCTGATGAAAACGCGCCTTATGACCCACCAAATAATTACTCAATAAGTAAAATGGAACAAGAAAAATTATTACATAAATATCATGAAGAAAATGGGCTTCCCATTATAATATTAAGACCTGCTCCAATTATTGGTCCGTATCAATCATACGGCGGATTTCATACATTCTACATTCAATATGTAATGGGAACTACGGTAATTCCATCACTATTTCCAAAAAAGAAAAAATTAAGGATGCCATGTATTCATGTTGAAGATTTAGTAAGAGCTGCTCATTTTCTATCCACTTATGAACCTGTTGATAAAATAATCGGCGAAGCTTTCAATATTGTCCATGATTCTCCCCTCATTGAAGATTTCATCCAACTATGCGCTGATACAATGGGTTTAAGATATTATCGAATACCTATTTGGTTTCAAATGTACAAAATAGTAGCTAAAATTGCAGTATGGTGGGGCACTTACCTTGAAAAAAAAGCTAGAAAACGTGGAGTAAGATCCAAGGTAGATGTTCCAATGATTAAGTATGTAACGCACAATTATTTTTTCTGCAGTAAAAAACTGAAAGACCTCGGATTTAACTTTAAATATACATGGGATGAAGCTGTTATTGATACAATAGAATGGTATTACAAAAGTGGTTGGTTCGAACGTGGGTTTCATAAAAATTTGTGATGATATGGTGGTTAAAAATGATGATGTTGGGTATAATTTTATCATTAATTTTCGGATTTGTTAATGCATTTATTGGCAAGAAGCTATATTATAAAAACAAGGACACATATATGTGGTTAACCTTTATATTCATTGGGATACTATGGATTTTATGCTTTATAGCTATGTTCAACCTCTATGATTATTATAAAATCTTTGGATACACCGATGGAAATGATTTTCTATGGAATTGGCCGTTCAACACTTATTTTGGGATCGAAATTACCTTTGATTTCTCGGCTTTGATTTGGTATGAAATATTGATTATTCTATCATTTCCATTCTGGTATAAACTTTCAGCCACCAGATTTCACCATTTTTTCGGTAGAAGACCTTGGCAGAAAGGAATGGTATATTTATTTACAGTCCATAAACGACCTAAAGGCGTTAAAAAAGGTGAAAAGGTAATCAAACCACCCTTATGCGAGTTTAAAGAATGCGATGATAAGCTATTGGAAAGGAAAATTGAATAAAAGTCCTAATTTTATTATTTTT
>CAZYEE010000172.1:0-8768 GCA_964646355.1 uncultured archaeon
ATCTTTATAGGACCTATTATGTGGAATCTAAAGGAATTTAGCTTAAAGTCAAGCAATAATTTACATACCTTCTCAGTATCAATTACTAATATTTCCTTAATTGAGAAGATTTATCTAAGAATAAAATATCCTGATAGCACCTTCAAGGAAATTGTTATTTTTTATCAAGACGCTAATAATAGCACTCTTTCTTTACTTTCCAAGACTTGGGACTCCTCTAATAGTGGAACGGGCAAATTTATGGTTGATTTAATTATAATCGATATATCAGGAAATATGATCGTTTATCAGAATATAAAAACAATTCAAAATTATCCTAGCACTGATTTTATCTTTCCGATAATCTGGGCTTTAGCTATTCTGGCTGCAGCTTTCACATTTGGTTATATCTACACCAATAAATATGCCTCAAAAATTAAACTAAAAAGAAAATCTATTAAAAGCACAAAAAAACGAAAAATTCTCACCACGCCTGAAATAACACCTATAAAACAAATATCAATACCACCTACATTGATATTACCAAAAATCTATACTGAAAAATCTCTAAGTTCAAGTACTTTCCTTGAAGCTTGTCCTCATTGCAAATCAAAATTATCTAAACGAACTATAGAAAAATTAAAAAATGGATATCGTGTATATTGTCCTAATACTTCATGTAGAACTCTGTTAACACACTAATTATTATTCAAAATTTCAAAATTTAATCTTTTTTTATATTTTAAGGAATATTCTTTTTTCAATCCAAACCAAACCTGTTTTAAACCCATTTATTAATTTTTAAGGTTTAATATCTAAATTCTTTAAATCTGCTAATTTTTTCATTAGAATGCTACGATTAATTGATAATCTTTAAATTTTCCTTATATTTATTGTTTTTATCAATATTTATTGCTATTGTAAATATTTTATTTACTTTTCCTTTTAACTTTATCATCATTTTCTTTTTTATTCTTATTTTTATCTATATTATTCTCCTTTTCGTTATCAATGGTATCTTTATTCACATCCTCACTTTTTTTGTATCTTAATTTAGTAATCTCAATTTTTCCATTAATAATGTCTCTCATAAAATTTTCAAAAACTTTAGTTTTAGAGTAGGCATCTTGCATTTTTATGAATAAAATATTTGTAAATCTTTGAAAAATAGGTAATTCATCAAATTTTTTCATTAACAAATCTATATCTTCGTTTATACTAATATCTCCATTATCATTCCCAAAAAGTCCCTTGAACAAAGTTTCATCTAATGATTTTTCAAAATTTGTTAGGATCATATCAAATAGTCTCAAATTATATTCGCTGACTCTCTTATCAAACCAAATACTAAAATCGTCAATAAATTTAATTACATCTTTTGGGTAATCTCCATTTTTAGATTTTTTAAATAATTGGAAATTGCCAACACCTTTAAATATTTTATTCAATTCATCTCTAAGGACTGCATCATTAAATTCTTTAAAAGAATATTTAGCTAGAATACAGAATGTATTTACAATTGCAAATTCTATTTCATCTGTGTCCCATTCTATTTTCTCATAAATTTTTATTTTGAAGTTTTCTTCATAATCTTGTGAGATTTTAAATAATACATAGCCTAAAACTAAATTTTTTAATATCCCAGGAACAACCTCATTATAAAGTATCTCATAATCATAGGATTTTCCATTAAAATACGCCTCAATAAGAAATTTGGAGATTCCATCTGTTGCTAAATATCTATATTTCTCGGTCATTAAAATTAATGCAGTACCTATTTTGTATTTATGCTCTATGAAAAATGGATCTAGCATTAATAACGATTTTAGGGCTTGATCTAAATTATTGATTAACTTTTGGATATCATCTATATTATGTTTTGTTATTTCTTGCAAATTTGATATTATGAATTCATAATTTTTTAAATGTATATTGTATTTTATGAAGTTTTGAAAGTTATTGAGTTTGACTGCAAATGGATCTCTAGCATATTTCCTCTGATAATTTCTAATAAGATCCGCTGTTCTTGCTAAGATTAAATCTCCAGTTTCTAATGGTGTTTCTGATGTAAGAATGTCATACATTATTTTAATATAGATTTTTAATAATTCTAAAATAGGTAATATTTCTGGATTTATTTGTTGATTAATAATCCTTGTTATTCTGTCTAAAAAACCTGGTAATTTATCATAATCCTTGTATAAATCACATTCAAAAAATTCAACAATTAAATTTGCAGCTTCAACATTGTATCTTAGATCTGGATGATTAAATTGTTCTGAAATTATATCTTCCTCGCCTAATAATCCCCTATAATAATTAATGAATTCATCAAATTCAATCAATATATTTCTAGGAAATCTAAACCTTTCAAAATTTCTCCTATTATTCAATAATCTTTCAAGCTCATTAATTTCTTTCCTATATTCTTCTAATAGATTAAAGAAACTATTGATACTTAGATCATTTCTATGATATTCATCAATTATTTCCACGTTCCTAAATTTTAGGTCGACTATTTTTTGAAATATGTGCCTATCTAATTTATTTATATTTTTTACTAAAAATATTAAAAAACTTTCCCAGAAATCAGATACACTAAAAAATTCTACAAAAAATTCGAAATAATGTATATCTTGCATCAATTTAATCGGAATTAAACTAATCTTCATATATTTATTGTTTATAGATGATATTGTTTCCTTCAATTTCTTTTTCATTTCTCCTTTCAAAATAGACAATGTATTTAATCTATAAGTTACTACATCTCGTCCTATTGAAAAATCATATCTCTCCTTTCTCTCTATAAGTTTTTTAATTATAATGTTATCAACTAATAATTTTTTTAAAGTTTCTATAGAAATCTGATCAAAGTTATTAATAATGGGTTGAAAAAAAATCGTTATTGCTTTTTTAATGATAACTCTCCAGATCGATATATTTGCTCTAGCATCATTAATTTCATCATTATTAATTCTATCTATAAGCTCCTTATCTATCAAAAATTTTTTAAAATTTTTTAATAATGTTCCCTTGTCTGTATCATTAATTCCTCCTAATTTATTAAACTTCTCTGAAAATTCTGAAAAATTAAATTCAACTATATGTATTTCTTTCATATTTGATAAAATATCCAAAATTTTTCTAGATACATTGCGTTTTCCATTTTTTTGCAAGTCATTATAATATTCCATAATCACTTTTAATTCTTTTTCTGTGAAATACTTTCTTTTATCATTTTCGTTTAAAATTCTTTCGAATTTTTCAATTATTGTGTCTATAGTACTTTCTGTATAATTTATTAAGCCATTTTCCAACATTTCTAATACTATTGTTTTATAAATTATCTTTCTTTTTTCAGAAAGATCTCTCTTTATTCTATAGCGATTATTAATCAAATTGATAAAAAATAATGGGATATTATCGAATGTTTTTATTAATTCTACTAAATCTTTCGTATTTTTTCTATATTCTACCATTTTTTTTCTACCTTTAAAAATTTTTAATTTGATAATTATTTCTAATTTTTTTATTGCAATAATTTATTATGAATAATAATATATAAACATTTCTGACACTAAAAAATTCTGACACTAGACCAAAAAAACCCTTCTAAAAAAAACTTTTCTGAACAAATATTCTTATTGTCAGAAAAAAAATATATTTTTATGATAAAAAAAATACCCGAAAATAAGTTTAAAAAGTATTGGGGTTGGTCTTTTACGAAAGAAAACCTCTTTAAAAGCTGTCCCCTCGCCTATTATTACAAATATATATACCAATGGGAAGCCAAGCAATATGATACCCAAGCAAACATTGATTACCATAAAAAAATCAAAAAATTACGCACGATAAAGATGATCAGTGGCACGCACATAAATTATTTGATTCGAGAAATATTAAATGGAAGATTAATGCCAGATATAGATCATGTTCACGATATCTATATCAACAGAATGACGGAATCGTATAATAAGGGAGAAGATAATATTCTAGAGATTTTTCATAATATATTTTCAGATAATTTGTATGGAAAAACTATAGAAAGTGGTTTATTAGCATTGGAAAACTTCATAAAACTTGAATTTCCTAAAATTTCTGAATTGAAATATGAAATAATTGATAAACTCAAAAAGCTTAATATCAATAATAGGGCATATTATTCAGCTCCAGATCTTTTTGCACAGATTAATGATCGTTTATATTATCTAATTGACTGGAAATCAGGAGCTGGAAATAATTATTGCAATAATTCCATTGAAATGCAACTACTACCCTATGCCTATTTTATTATTACCCAAAATCAACATAGACAATTATCGGAATGTAAATTTGTCATGAAAATCATATATTTGCAAAATCCCAATAATGGTTTAAAAAAAATTTTTACAGGAAACAAAATATTAGAAATGGCTAATGAAATAGAAAAAAGGCACGATGAATTATATATTCTTTCATTGAATGGTCCATTTAAAGCAAAACCTGAAAGAATGAAGTGCTTATACTGCAATTTTGCTACACTTTGTAAAAATGGCATAGAATACATACCTTCTTTCAGAAAAACTCTTTAAATTATTTCTAAACTATTTTTTTTTCTTATTCAAGGTTAATTAATAATATAATACCACGAAAAAATTAGCTTAACAATAAATATTTATAAATTTCTTATCATATGAAAGAAAAGCTCTTATCAAATTATTTTTAACGCTATAATCGTATTTATAGCAAGATTTATATAAAACATTAATCATAAAAAATTCTAAATATACATAATAAAATGAATGTATATAATAAAAAGATGATACAAAAATTTGGATACCTTCAATTAAGTAAATCGACTAGTAATCGTAGAAAAAATAAATCAATAAAAAAATCATTGTGTCGGGGTAGTTCAACTGGAAGAACACCAGAATCTTGGATTTTCTGGAGGTTGGAGGTTCGAGAAAACACCGAAATGATTGGTGGTTCGAGAAGCCTCCCCCCGGCATCAATTCTATTTTTCTGTAGTTTTTCATAATTAATTAGATTCTTTTTTTGTATTATTTTAAATAAATCTCTTGTAATGATTATCCAATAATTTATTTTCATTCAGTAATTTAATTTTCATCATGATAATATTTTAAAAGATACTTCTTCAATTATTGAATAAAATTTTTGTTCTTATTAGCGATATATTTTGTCAAGTGAGAATTATATTCAATTATAAAATAAAGAGTGGATATTTAGATGAAAGAGATCGATATTTTCTATGATATGGAAACTGGAGATCCGGATGACCCTATGACAGTATTAATGCTTGCAGTAAATAAAAAGGCAAAATTAAGAGGGATTAGTATATATCCGGGTTCGGAGGATCAGGTAGGATTTGTGAAGGCAATGCTTATGAATATAGGGTTAGATGATGTTTTGGTGGGGAGTAGAGATCCGAATTTTCCGCTAATGAATCTCCAAACTTCAAAAACATATAGGAGATTAGCAATGGGAGATTTTAGTCCGGCGAAGCCTGATGGATTAGGACATGAAATTTTAGCCGAATTATATACCAAATATCCTAATGGAGTATTAATCTCAGGCGCACCACTTGGTAATATATATGATCTCTTGACCTATCATCCAGAAATTAAAATTGATAAGATGTATGTTCAGAGCGGTTTTGCAGGTCGTAATTGTATACCGGTGGAGAAGCAACATCCGAGATTTAAAGGATTAGAAACATTTCGAGCACATAATTTTGATTTATATTTAGAAGGTGCCTGGAAATTTTTAAATTCACCGAATATTGAGAAAAAGTATTTAATTTCAAAAGATATCACGCATTTCGTAGTTTATGACCATGAACTTCATAAACTGGTTAGAAAAAAGATAAAAGAACATCCTGCATGGTGGGCTATGTGGCATTCCATGGAATATTATCTTGAGAAACATCCAAAAGGTAAAAGGTTGCATGATCCATTAGCGGTATGTTCGGCAATTAATCCTGAAATATTAAAATTTTTGGAGGTTAAATGTTATTATAAAAACAAGGGCTGGGGAAGTATACCGATGAAAGGGACAAATATTTTCATATCTGTGGATTTAAATTATGAAGAATTTTTAAAGGAGTTGTAAGTGGAAAAATGAGGTTGAAAGGTTGTCTTCTTGATGTTTTATAATTTTTGATATTCTACAAATTTCTCTTCATTATTCATAAAAATTATAATTTTTAGTCTATCTTAAAAAAAATTTTCCATGAACAAAGGACCGAATTTCCTATGGATTCGTATGATTCGGGAATGGATAGGCATTCGATATCCAGTTTTGGGTGTAATTCCTTGACCATATTTTTATAATAAATAAGTCCAACATCTTTACAGATAGCTTTCATTTGAGGGATGGGCCTACCAACTTTTTTCATGCCTTTTAAGGTTTTACAATTAATAACTTTAAAGATAATACCTCCATTATTAGGTATTTTTTCAATTATATATTCAACTGATTGGTTGAATAGCGAGATTTTTAAAACTTGTTCCAGCAAGTTCAAGATCTCTTCGTTTGAAAAATTAAATCTGTCCTCTGGATTCTCAAGCAATACTGATAGTATTCTTTTTGTTTCATTGATTGTATATATTTCCCATACTGCTTTATCGATCTCAAGCGCCTTATCAAAACCCAACCTTTTTTCAGTTTCAAGGAACCAAATCCCATCAAGAACCTGGCCAAGAATCGGGTATAATTTTGATAGTTTATCTTTATCCAATGCCAATTCCTCTTTATATTTCTAAATTTCTATTAAATTTGCTCTATTTATTTAATACAGATTATTTCATCTTCTATGTATTAATCGAATTAACACGACTACTTGAATTGTATTAATATTAATTGATAAATAATAAAATTGTATTGATAAATAATAAAATTATTAATGAAATCAGAAAACAGATTAAAAAAGAAAAAAATAGGTTATAATTTAAATGTAATTCTTTAATACATAATTACTTTTTGCATCAACTTATGAAATATTCGTTTAGGTTTCCATTTACTGATAGCTAATGAAATTATTATTAATAAGCAATTAAGACATGTAAATAATTCAAATCCAGGAATCTGTGGTGTGGAGGTTTTTTCGGTGGTTGTAAATATCCAAATAGAAGATTTAATACTCAAAATACCATCATCTACGATAACGTACCACCAATATTCATCATTTATATTTAATTTTGAGAAACTAATTGATGCAATTTCTCCATTTGATACATTAGCATCAAATCCAATGAAATTGGTATCAAATACTGAGCAATTGTAAAAGGAAACATTAAGCAGGTCTCCGTCAGGGTCCGTGACTCTTACTTTCAATGTTATTGTAAGTCCTGCATAAATGGAATTATTTTCAGGAAAGATTATGCTAACACTGGGAGGATTATCGGGAGTAAAACTCCATATTGCAGATTTTTTAGTAGCAAAACCATCATCTACTATCACATACCATTCATACATTTTATCTGTGGACAAACCAGACCATGATGTTAAGGCAGTTTCACCACTTGCCACATTAGTATCAATACCTATTAAGCTATCATCAATCGCATTATAGAAGGATACATTCATCAAATCTCCATCAGGATCAGATACATTAACTTTTAAATCAACAGTTAAAGCCGTTCCATTGGAATTATCAATTGGAGATATGAGTTTAGGATTATCAGGATTCTCCGATAGATATTCTATTTCGTATACTTTTGTCCAGCTTGAAGTTCCATTAAAGATTTGATATGATGTTAGGACACCATTTGTATTCCATGACATTACAATTTTCTTTTCTCCCGGCTCTCCCGTCGATGCGCCGTTCCAGAAGTTAGCAGTTCCATCATAACCATTTGGACCATTTATCCAAAAATAATTTTCCATGGGAGCTAAAGAATTATTGACCTTGGTCCACAAACATTCTGCAGATATTATTTGGAAAAAGTATGCGTCATGTGGAATAAATAAGAAATTAAAAGTTGACCACATTCTTGTTCCTGAATAGTAAAAATACCATCCAAGTTGAGTTTCATTCATAACCTTAATCCATTGTTGAGTAGTATCATTATATATATACATTTCTCCCCAGATCCATTCATGGTACATTCCGAATCCACTTGTTCCATTTACATTAGTTATTTTATATTTAAAGGTGGTATTTTCAGGCAAATCAAGCATGTTAGGTATCAAGGTTGAACCAGTAATATTATTTATATTAATTTTCCAGACAATTTCATCATAAATTTCTTGTGAATACGACTCACTTGCAAAATCTGCCCCTACTATTGGCACCCTCAACAACAATGAAAAGAATATTAATAGGGAGATATAAAATAATAACTTGATTTTTTTAATTTAAATCACTCCCTCTAAATAAATTCTTGTTTGTACTATATTATTTTTCATATTACATTATATATTTTTCGATAAGAAGTAATTAAAGGCAAGGTCCATTAAATTAGGGTGCAAATCCTTAACCATTAAAAGAATTTACTTGTAATTTTATTAGTCTTATTTTATTCGTTCTTGTATAATTTTCTTAACGTTTTCAATATCCCTAACTATATATTTAATAGGAGGAAACCAGAATATCCCACTAATTGCCCATATTACAATAGCGATGATAAAAGCAAATTGGAAGCTAAAGAGATCGGCAAGAAGACCACACAATACTGGTCCGACAGATTTAAACAGCGAATCTACGATTGTAGCCATTGATAACATTGAACCCCTTTTTTCGGGAAGGTTCACATCTACAAGTGAGGAATACCAGTTTGGCCCAATTCCTG
>CAZYEE010000173.1:0-8620 GCA_964646355.1 uncultured archaeon
GGTTTTATTAATTCTAAATAAAAATAGTAAAAAAGTTACTTTAAAAATTATCCAAATAAAGAAATCTATTTTATAGCATTATATTTACTATCTGTCCTTTCTTTTTTTCTGGTAAATGATATACGGAATGAGTTAAGTATTACTATAAATGTCACACCAAGATCTCCAATTCCCAATGCAATCCATAAACTCATTAGACCGAATAATGTTAAGACTACAAAAAGAAGCTTAACAATTATTGCAAAATATATATTCTGTTTAATTATATTGCTGGTTTTTCTGGCAATTTTAAGTAATGATAATATCTCGGATAAATTATCATTCATTAGAATTACATCTGCTGTTTCTAAAGATACATCACTTCCAATTCCACCCATTGCAATTCCTACATTTGAAACTGCAAGAGCAGGGGCATCATTTACTCCATCTCCAACCATTGCGACGCCTTTATTAGTTTCAGCATAATTCTGAACGATTCTTTGCTTTTCACTTGGATTCAATTCATAATAAATCTCATCTACACCTAAATCATTCTGAATAGCTCTTACAGTATTTTTATTATCACCAGAAATGATTATTGTATGGATCTGTTTCTTTTTCAATTCATTGATTACACTTTTTGATTCATTTCTAATTTTATCCCTTAATGTGATTAGACCAATTAGTTTACTATTTTTTCCAAATAGTATAACCGTTTTACCTTCTTTTTCTAATTTGTGCATTTCCTCTTCTGGAATTTTTATGCCATATTCACGAAATAATGCCTTATTTCCAAGTAAATATGTTTCACCTTTAAATTTACCAATAACCCCTTTTCCACTAAGTGCCTTGAAATCTTCTATTTGACAAATTTTAATATTTCGGTTTTCAGCCTCTTCTAAAATTGCTTTTGAAATAGGATGTTCTGAAAAATTCTCTAGTCCAGCTGCAATTCCAAACCAATCTTCAAATTCTCCATTATATGAAATTATATCAACTACTTTTAGTATACCTTCTGTAAGTGTTCCAGTTTTATCAAAAGCTATTGTTTGAACTTTATTTAACTCCTCTACATATTTTCCACCTTTTATCAAAATTCCATGTTTTGCTCCACTTGTTAATGCAGCTATAATTGAAATTGGAGTAGATAATGCAAGCGCACATGGACATGAAATTACAAGGAATGTTAATGCTCTATAAATCGCCTCATATATTGAAAAGCTAAATAGAAGGGGTAGAAATATTATAACTGCCATTGCAGCAAGTATCATTATTGGTGTGTAATATTTCGCAAATCTATCTACGAAATTTTCTATTTTCGATTTCTTATTTTTTGCATCTATTATTACTCTCTGAATTTTTGCTAATAAAGTTTCGTCTGAAGTTTTAGTTACTTCTACTTCTAGATAACCATCAAGATTTATTGTGCCTGCATAAACTTCATTACCTTTTTCCTTATAAACAGGGATTGATTCTCCTGTTAATGATGCTTCATTTATATTGGAGCTTCCTTTTATTATTACTCCATCTAATGGAATCGAATCTCCAGGCTTTAATTGAAAAATTTCTCCTTTTAATACATCATGTGTATGAACCTGCCTAAAATCCTTTCCCCTTTTGACCATTGCTACATTAGGCGCTATCTTTATCAATTCAGTAATAGACTTTTTTGATCTGTCAATAGCGAAATCCTCCAAAAATTCTACAATATAAAATAAAAACATCACGGCAGCTCCCTCTCCACCATGTCCGATGAAAAAAGAGCCAATTGCAGCAATTGTCATTAGAATATTTATTGAAATTGTCTTTTTTGTTAATTTTATTATTCCTTCTATTATAATCTCATGACCACTTATTATTACAACAATCGCAGCAAAAATCTGACTATATACTTTATTATCAAAAAAGAATTTAAAATCTGTAAATAATATGTCAAACAAAACTGAAAGTACTAAAAATAATCCTGATATTGAAATTATTATAATATCTTTTCTTCTATGAGATTTTATTGATTCTTCCTCAAACTCAATTTCTAAATTACATTTTGAACAATAATACTCATCTGACATTTTAATCCTTTTATTATAAATAGGCAATATTTATTAAATTAGTGCTAAGAAAAAGACAAATTTTAATAATATATTATTAAAAATTATAATTAGTTTAATAATAAATTTTCAAAATAACTTTAAATTTATAAAATAATAACTTTCTAAGTTGCTTGATAATGCCAATAATAAGTATTTCTTTAACAAGAAAAATATTAGAAGATCTCGAAAAGATTATTGAAGATAGAGGATATTTTAATAGATCTGAAGCTATTCGAGATGCAATAAGAAATATCATTATGGAACATCGCTTAAGTCTACAAGAAGACGAAGAAGTATTTACTACTATTATAATTGCATATGATATCAATCGCGAGGATATTGATGCTAGGTTTTCAAGATTAAGACATGAATATAATGAAATAATTATTGAAAATATTCATAGACATGTTCAAAATCTGTATTGTATTGAATTGTTCATAGTTCAAGGTAAAAATTCTCAAGTAGTCGAATTAATAGGAAGAATCAGAGGTATTAGAGGTATCAATCAGGTCAAATATATTATTTTGCCATTAGAAGTAGGTTAATCGAATGATCGACTAATTATTTGTATAACAAACTGTTTTCTTTTCAATATTTTCTATAATTTTCTAATATTTTTTCTAATGTCTTTTCTAATACCTTAATTAATTCTTAATTTATGAAAAATTAGTGCTTAAAAATTGAAAAAATTCGAGCTAATAAAAAAAAATCAAAAAATATTTGAAATAAATAGACAATATTTAATCAAAAATCTTGTTTTTTACAAAATAATCCCATAATTCTAACGCTGATTGTGCTGCTAACTCGGTACCGACACCCCAGCCTCCTGCATCTCCAGAACTATAATATAATCCTTCAATCGGAGATACTTGAGATGGTCTTCTCTCTGCAACCTGATCAATTGATTGTGCTATCCCTGTTCCAGCTCCCTCCTTTCCGAATCTAGCTTCCAAATGACTTGTAGAAATAAAATCACTAACGATAATGTGGTCCTCAATTTCAGGCCAGAGTGATGCCAATGAATTGATACAACATTCTCTCCACTTATCTTCATCTTTTTTGCTCCATTTTACCATTTTACCAAATGCTGTTGGTGTTACAGTATGTATATTTTGAAATCCCTCTTCAGGTGCCAGACTTGGATCATGATTTGAGACAGGTACTATTAGCTGGGCACTTTTTTCAGGTACTCCCATTTCTGTAAAATCGAGATTCTCAAGCTCACCTTCTATTGCTTTTAATGCGTTTTCAAACCCCTCCATTTTCGGTACATAGGTTAGCATCTTATGATCTGTTATTTTTTTATCCAAACCAATCTTAAGGCTACAGACTTGTCCTCCCCATTTTAGATTTTTAATTCGTTCAACATAAGATTTATCAAAATGTTTTTCGCCTACCAGTTTTAATACCGTAGTTTTTATATCCGAGTTAGCAATAACAATATCAGCATTATAAAATTCATTATTAGGGCCTACTTCTACTCCCACTACTTTATTATTTTCAATTATAATTTTTTTAACCTTGCCTTCCTTACCCATTATTATTTTTCCATTATTTTCTCGTATAACATCGCAATAAGTTTCTGGGATTGCACCACATCCCCCATAAGGATAACCCATACTCATAGTTAATGCATTGAGCTTTGTACATCTCAAATATTCTCCCGCAGAAGTTTCACTGGGACTTGTACCAAACATCACACCAGCTTGCATCGAATACATAAGTTTTAATAATAAATTCTTGTTTCCCATTTTTTGGTCTAGGAATTCTTTTAAACTTATATAGTTCCATTTTTCAATCTCTTCATCACTCATCTCCTTGATTTGATGCAATAAACTCGGTTTTTTCTTTTTTGCCTTATCACTTTTTCTTTTTCGAGTGGCGCCGCTCGCCTTTAGCTCCATCCCCATTATATTTACTCTGGGCCCAGGGTTCCTCGTATAGCTCCATTTGAAGTCCTTAGCCTTACCAACTAATTCCATTACCTTTCCTAAAGGTCCTTTATCACTCGCATTAATTATATGGCAACCCACATCAAATATCCATTCTCTTCCTTCATCATCTTTTTTAATATAGGATCCACATCTGCCTCCTATAATATTATTTTGCTCAAAAAGAGTAATATCAACTTTATAATGTTTACTAATTAATGCTCCTATAGCTGAGCCACCAATTCCTGATCCAATAATTATTACTTTTTTCATTCTTATCCTCTATTCTTAATTTGTAATAACTTTTTATATCGTTTTACTTAATAAAATCGGAATTTTAATTTTTCTACTTTATACTAAAGCTATAATTTATTGATAATCAATTATATTGAAGAAAATTAAAAATCTTGCTTAATTACATAACACTGTCATAACATCGAAATTACTATTTCAGATTTCTATATGGTTTTTTATTTTATCCCTCCTCTCTTTAATCAATTCACGGCATTCTTTTGCTTCTTTAGGATAATATTTATATGGAAGTATCCAGAACACCAGTCCTATTACCCAGAATAAAAACATAAACATCATTGCAAATTGATGGTCATAATTTGTCAATAAGAATGTAAATAGTGGATTTCCAACCGTAGCTCCAATATTCATCATTAATCCATAGAATGAATTAGCAGAACTCCTATGTTCCATAATACAAACCTCTGATAACATTGCATACATATTTGCCGGTGGAAAACCTGTCAATAAATAACCCATAAATCCTATACAAACAAAAATTAGTGTTGAAAATATAGTTTCAGTAAGAGTTTCGCTGGGAAACGGCAGTAAATAAAATGCTATCAAACAGAATAATCCTGTTATCATTCCCAAAATTGATATATAAATCCGACCTCTTATTCGTCCTTCCCTATAAAACCTGTCTCCAATCCTTCCACCTATTAAGTTTCCAGGAATTGCACCTAAACCCGCAATAATATAGATCAATACCGCTAAAAACTCTGGATTTGAAACTCCTATTCCTATCTTAAAATCTCTCCAATAAGTAATAGCCCAATTTCCTAATGCTGAATTCGTTAATGTGGTGGCTAAAACTATCATGAGAATTCCAAAAACGGTTTTTTTACTGAATATTGAACCTAAAGTCCTTAAGGTTATTTTAAAATCATAGTCTATAAAATCTTTATAATCCTCAAGTTCGGGTTCAGATTCACCATGTTTTGGATCGATCCCTTTTATTCCGTACGCAATTGTCGGCCAAATACCAAGTATAGATGCTAAAATATAAACAAATCTCCAGCTCATCTCTGATGGTAAAAATAGGTCCATCAATAATCCAAATAAAATCCCTCCACCAGCACCTAAAACGACGCCAAATGACATAAGTCCATATCTTTTTCCGCGTTCATCAGGCGGAAACAGATCACTTATTATTGAAAATCCAAATGGTAAGAACGCCCCAATTGAGACCGCTGCAATTATTACCAACGTGATAAATTGATAAAAATTCTGCACAATTGAAACCAATCCATATGCTGTAAATGTTATAACATTTAAAATAAAAAACACCTTTTTTCTACCGAATCTTTTTGAAAGACTCTCTGCATAATATCCAAAAAACAAAATACTGAAAATTTGCACCACAAAATTAGCGGAAATAATTAATCCAATTTGGTTATAATTGATACCAATATATGCCAAATTATCTGTGCTGATTGGTAAAATTCCATAACAAATATAAATTACAACATATATAAACAGAATATCTCTAAACGTCTCCTCTTTTATTAAATGATTTTTTGCCTCAATATTTGCACTAATTTTTTCCACCAATTATCAATCAGTTTTGTATTATATTGAATATGATGTTATGAATAGCTGCATAATTTAATATCATTTAAGTATTGTTATAATTACTTGTTTATTTTAAACCCTTGATCGTTCATTTTCAATTTAGAAATTAAAGATTTTGGTTATAAAAATGGGAGGTTCAACATTTTAGAACTTATAATGTCGAATAATTCAATATTTAAATCTAAATTTCATTTATCAAATTCTTAATTTTTTAAACTATTAATATTATTTAAAATGATAAAGAGTGTTCTTATTTATCTTAAAATTTCTAATTTTCAAATAAGAATTTACATTATTAAAACAATTTGAGAAACAAATTTAAATAAAATAGAATAAATAGTTACTTTTCCAAAAAATAAATTATATTTTAAAAGTCGAAGATTAGAAATATATTTGGTTTTAAAAGTATCATATATACCTCTAAAAAAAATTGAGAATCATAATTCTTAACTCTCAGAATTAATACATAATATCTAATAAATTTTAAAACATCAACCAAAATTTAATTTACAAATAAAATTTAAAAATTTTAAAAATAAGAATTATTTTTTAATATACAAATTTCAAGATAAACTAGTTTTAATACTTGAATGAGTTTTTTCTTATCAAATGGTGATTATACATCTTGTCAAAAAGAAAATCAACTTCAAAGGAAGCCAAGAAGACTTCTTCAACAAATGATGTTTTGGTTAAGAATTCTGAGGATGAAGAGGAATTTAAAATTTTAATAGGTCCTGAGCATTTAACAAGATTTGAGCGCTCAAGAATTATTGGTGCAACAGCTCTTCAAATCAGTATGGGGGCTCCAATCCTTATAGATTTGGAGGATGAGATCATTATTGATCCTATTGAAGTTGCAATACTTGAATTAGAGGCCGGCGTTTTACCCTTGACTATTAGGAGAACCAAGCCTAACGGAGAATATCAAGATATACCGCTTCATATCTTGCTAAAAAACCCATTAAGTTTTCGATAATAACCATTATTTTTTATTGATTTTCTTTTTTTTAACAATATATCTTTTTTTATTTTTATTTAGTCAATAATTATAACTCTGGATCAATTTAATCGCAATTTTTGAATTTACAAAATTAAATATTTTGGATTCTCTTTTGACAATTTTTTAGATCAATCATAACGAAAAATTTTCTAATAATTATTGGTAGTCATATCATAAAATTAATGATTAATCCCAAAAAACGTAAATATGAATCGCCCAGGTAGGAATCTTTGAAAGAACAGATCATAACTATTACTACATTGAAAAATGGAAAAAAATTAATTATAAGACGTGGTTTAAAGAAAGATCTAGATGCTATTTGGCATATTTTTAATGTAATTGTGATGGAAAGAAAATATATCCCTGTATTTAATGTTGTAACCTCTGATTTTGAAAAGCAGAATTGGTATCTGCGGATGCGCGAACAACAAAACTTGATTTTAGTCGCTATAGTTGATGATAAAATCGTTGGACAACTCGCTATTGAACATATTGATTGGGATGCCAGCAGCCACGTAGGAGAGCTGGGAATCATTATTCTTCCAGAATATCGTTTGATGGGAATTGGAACTGAATTGATAAAAAGCTGTATTGAAGTTGTAAAAAGAGAAGGTATTTTTAAAAAAATATCACTTAGCTGCTTCCATAACAATCATGTAGCGATGAGTGTATATAAGAAACTTGGCTTTAAAAAGGTAGGACATAAAGTTAAACAATTTTTTATCGATGGCGAGTGGTTGGATGAAATATTATGGGAGCTTATTCTGGACGATGATCCATAATGTGATTTGATCCATTTGTACTTGCCAAATTTTAGTTATTAGATATTAAATAGATCCATAAACCGTTCATTTTTATAATATCTTGTTCACTTAATATCCAATATCCTAAAATGCTCCTATAAATCATTAAAAATAAGAATATTGAATAAAAAATTTTAAATTTTAAGAAATGCTTGAAATTCAATTTTAGATAAAGTTAATGTAAAGATATAACGAATTCGCAATTATGGAGAGAATTAATACCAGTAAAATCCATATTATTCTAAGTATCAATGCTTTTTTATTTTGCTTTGCAAATATATCTTGAAATATATTGAGATTTCTATTCATCAGACCAATAGGGACATAGTATTTTGAATTTTTAGTTTTTAACTTAAGTTGATCTATTGGCGCACAAACATACACAAAAATAATCAAATATACAATCACAACGAATATCGTAGTTATTATTGAATCTATTATTGTAATGGGATTTTTATCTGAAGATATAGACCAGCTTTGTACTGTTTCAATTGTGCTATAAATCATAATTAAAGTTATAAATAGGATATCAAATACATTTAATTTCTTTAGTTTTCTTTCTACCTCCACTTCAGTTTGATTATATGTAAAAATATTTGCAAATTTATGTTTAAATCTTTGTTTTATTGATATATTTTTTTCTTTTGACTTATACTTCACATTAAATCCATTTTTATCTGTAAAATCCTCAGAATATGCTCTAACAATAACAATGACCCCAAATTTGATTGTAAACATTGTATATAAATTTCCGAGTACACCTAACTCAAAATAAAGAACTAGGAATAGTAATCCTGTTATTACAAAAAAGAGTGCTACACCTAAATTTAGATAATATCGACGAGTAGAATTAATGCCATATTTTTTCATGAACTCTGTTTGTTCAAATGTATTTTCAGGTGAATTTTTTGAAATTTTATTTTTATTTTTATCATAAAGAAAATCTAAAAT
>CAZYEE010000174.1:0-8559 GCA_964646355.1 uncultured archaeon
AAATAATTATTTAAACAAAATTTCTTGATTTTAATGGTTTTTCTTTAAAAGGATATTATTATTTTAATAATCGATCTATTTTAAGTAAAAGTTGTTAGAGATTATTAATGTAAAGTCGATATTTTAAAAATATTTTTCAAGATATTTATGAATTTAAACTTATAGTAAATTTTAAACAATAAACTATATTAATGATTTTCAATTTATCCAATATTTAATAGATAATCAAAAATTGCCAGTAGATTTTTTAAAATCATAATATAATGTAAAATTTAATAATAGGACATAAAATTACATCATAGTTGTTAAAAAGATTTTAAAGAATCGAATAAGAAATGAAATATATTTTTAGATTAATTTTTTTGTGATTTAAAATGGCTCAAGATTTCACGGATGAAGAGGTAAAGCATATAGCGTGGCTATGTAGAATTAAAGTGGAAAGTCAAGAAGAGATTGAGGATTATAAGCAAAAGTTTAATGATATTATTGGATATTTTAAAAAGATTAATGAGATAAATACGGAAAATATAGAGCCAACTTTTCATATCATAAAGGAAACTAATAGATTTAGGGATGATATAGTTAAAAAGTCGCTTTCAGAAGAAGAAATTATGATGAATGTTCCAAAAAGAAAAGGAAAGTTCATTACAGCCCCAAGAATTGTATAGTAATTATTGAAAAACATATTTTATTTGTCTAAAAATCATCTAGCAAGGTTAATACGATGTCCATTCTTTTTAAGTATTCTATTAATGGATTAATTGAAGAGTATAAATCGGGATCTTTATTAGTAGAGGATTTTGTAGAAAAAAATTTTGAAGAAATAGAGAAAAAGGAGCCTAAAATTAATGCTTTTATTCATACATTAAAAGAAGATGCATTAAAGCATGCTGCGGAATTAGATAAAGAATTGAAGAAAAATGATTACAAAATAGATTCAGAGTTATTTGGAATCCCAATTGCAGTGAAAGATAATATTTGTTATAGAGGTTATCCGACTACTTGCGCTTCAAAAATGCTAGAGAATTATGTACCACCTTATAATGCTACAATTATAGAGAGAATAATAGATAAAAAAGCCGTTATTCTTGGTAAAACAAATATGGACGAATTTGCAATGGGAACTACCACCGAATCTAGTTATTTCGGAATAACAAAAAATCCATGGGATCTCAACCGGGTGCCTGGTGGATCTTCGGGTGGAAGTAGTGCAGCTGTTGTATCAGGAGAATCCTTAATAGCATTAGGAAGTGATACCGGTGGCTCAATTAGATGTCCAGCAAGTTTTTGCGGATGTGTAGGACTTAAAGCAACTTATGGTTTAGTTTCAAGATATGGTTTAGTTGCTTATGCTTGCAGTCTTGAACAGATTGGACCACTTGCTAGAACAGTACAGGATTGTCGTAATTTATTCTATGCAATTTTTGGATATGATCCGATGGATAGCACAACGATTTCAAAAGAAAAAGAAAAGGAAGTATTGGCTGGATATAAAAAGCAACATGAAAAATTTAATGGAAAATTTAAATTTGGTGTACTAAAAGAATTGATGGGCGAAGGAATAGAACCAGTTGTAAAGAAAAGTGTTTGGGATGCTGTTAAAAAATTAGAGGATTTAGGTGGTGAATACGAGGAAATTTCAATACCGACAATTGATTATTCCATAGCTTGCTATTATATAATAGCAATGGCTGAAGCAAGCTCAAATTTGGCGAGATTTGACGGAATAAGATATGGACATAGAGAGGAATTCTCAGGAGAATGGAATGAGGCTTTTGCAATTAATCGATTAGCATTTGGGAAAGAAGTTAGACGACGAATAATGTTAGGGACATATATTTTATCTGCAGGTTATTATGATATGTATTATTTTAAAGCATTAAAATTAAGAACTATTTTAATCAATGAATTTATGAAACATTTGAAAAAATATGATGTGATAATAAGTCCTACAATGCCAGTTTTGCCTTTTAAAATTGGTGAAAAAATCAATGATCCATTATCAATGTATTTGGCGGATATTTGCACAGTTCCTATAAATATAACAGGATTACCAGCATTATCAATACCATGTGGTTTCAGTAATAATTTACCAATTGGGCTCCAAATAATTGGAAATTATTTTGAAGAAGAGAAAATTTTTGAGATAGCACGTCAATTTGAAGAGAATACATCATATAAAGATGTAAACCCGGAGTTATGAGGTGTTGCATAATGGGATTAAGGAGTATAAATGAATTAAGAGAATATGATGATTTGAATATTAAAATTGGTTTAGAAATTCATGTTCAATTAACTAAATTGAAGACAAAGTTATTTTGTGGTTGTAATGCTGATTATAGAGACCAACCACCAAATACATATGTATGCCCGGTGTGTCTTGGGCTACCGGGTTCACTTCCTTCAGTCAATAAACGAGCAATTGAATTTGCAATTATGTTAGCAAAAGGGCTTAATTCAAAAATTCCACCTAAAACTCTATTCTTTAGAAAAAATTATTATTATCCGGATATGCCTAAAAACTTTCAGATCTCACAATATAATAAAGCTGGTGGAGTTCCGATTGGATTGGGTGGTCATGTTGTATTGAAATTTGATGATTATGAACGAGTTGTAAGAATAACCCGACTTCAATTAGAAGAGGATCCAGGACGGATAATATATGAGGGAACTATCTTATCATCATCTCATGCATATATTGATTATAATAGAGCAGGTATTACACTTGTTGAGATAGTAACTGAACCTGATTTGAGAACTCCAGTTGAAGCAAGAGTTTTTCTACAAAAATTAAGATCCATTATTGAACATCTTGGTATTGCGGATTTATCATTAGAAGGTTCAATGCGTTGTGATGCCAATATTTCACTGATGGGTGGTAATAGAGTCGAAATAAAAAATATATCATCCTTTAAAGATGTTCAATCAGCTTTAAAATCGGAAATAATAAGACAAAAGAATATTTATATGCATAATGGAACAATTAAACAAGAAACTAGACATTGGGATAATTTAAAAAAGAGAACTTTTACATTAAGAACAAAAGAAGAAGAACAAGATTATAGATATTTTCCAGAACCAGATTTACTTCCTATTGTAATTACTGAGGAACAATTAAAAGAAATAGACCATAAAATGCCAGAACTTCCAGATGAACGGGTCGAACGATTTATAAAAGAATATAAAATACCTCGTTATGATGCTGAAGTATTAATTACCTCTAAATCCTTGGCTGATTTTTACGAAGATGTGATTAAAAAATATCCAAAACCAAAAACTGTTAGTAACTGGATACTTAGCGATTTAATCAGGCATTTAAATGCACAAAACATTGAAATATCTCAAGCAAAAATTAATGCAGTCGATTTTGTTGAAATGCTTAAAATGATTGATGAAGGAGTAATAAGCGGTAAACTTGCAAAAAGAATATTACAGTTAATGATGGAAACGGGTAAAAAGGCACCTCAAATAGCAAAAGAAGAAGGATTCCTTAGGATTGATGATCCTGAAATTATTAAACAATATATAGAACAAGTGTTTAAAGAGAATCAAAAAGCAGTTAATGATGCTTTAAAAGATCCTAAAGCTGTCCATTTTTTGGTAGGGCAGGTAATGAGACTCACAAAAGGATGTTGTGATCCACCTTTATTAAACAAATTAATTAAAGAAAAGCTTGAATCTTTAAAATAGCCTAATCATTATATATTAAAGTTTTAAACAAAATAATTCTGGTTCTTACCAGAATAAATTATTTAAAAATTTTGATATACAAATTGAAAATACAGATTTCGTATTAATTTCTAAATAAACTCATTAATTTTTTCTATAATATATTTCAACTCTTCATTAGTTAATTTTGGATGCACTGGTATTGATAATACTTGTTTTATTATTTTTTCGGTTATTTCTAAATTAAGACTACTATTATAGAATTTCTTAAACAATGGCATCATATGAACAGGTTTTTTATAATAAACACCTGCACCTATACTAGCCTCATTTAATTTATTAACAAATAAATCGCGACTTTTCTCATCATGATTTAGAAGAGTAATTGTATACATATACCAACAATGCTTTGCCCATGGCTTGACCACTGGAATCTGTATATCATCCATATCTTTCAAATTTGTATTTAAATACTCTGCATTTTTAGTTCTTTTAGAAATAAATTCTGGAAGCTTTTGTAATTGAACTTTTCCAATAGATGCACTAATTTCGGGCATTCTAAAATTATGTCCAAGTCTAACTGTATTATATACAGTTTTTTCACCATGATTAATAATCATTCTAACTTTTTCATTAATTTCATCATTATTTGTAGTTATCATTCCTCCCTCCCCTGTGGTCATATTTTTGCTGGGATAGAATGAGAAACATCCAGCATCCGCTAAGCATCCTACTTTTTTATTTTTATATTCCGCTCCATGGGCTTGACATGCGTCTTCCAAAACATAGATATCATATTTTTCTGCAATATCCAAAATTGGGTCCAGATCAGCGGGATGTCCAAATAAATGAACAAGAATTATAGCTTTGGTATTTTTATTGATTAATTTTTCTAATTTTGATGGATCAATAGTAAAGATTTCAGGGTCAATATCAACAAATACTGGCTTAGCACCGACATGTAATACTACACTTGCAGTTGCAACAAAAGTAAAAGATGGTACAATAACTTCACTTTTTTGATCCAAATCTAAAGATAATAATAAAGCATGTAGGGCTGAAGTTCCTGAATTTGTAGCTATTGCATATTTACATCCGATATATTTAGCGAATGATTTTTCGAACTCGCTGACCATGGGCCCTTGACCTAGTTTATTGGTCAGATAGCCTGAATCTAATACCTTTAGAACTTCCTTTTTCTCTTCTTCCCCTAAATAAGGAAGATTAATCGGGATATATTTCATATTTAATTTTTAAAAAACTAATCTTAAAAACATTATCTTTTATTAAAATTATATCCAATTTTCAAAATAAAACCTCTATTATAATATGAAATTATAGGAAAAAATCAAACTATCAATTTAAATTTTTATTTATTTGATTGTTCTTATTTTCTCATAGAATTATTCAAACAAATGTATTTCTCTTATTGATAAAATAGGTTAGAAAAAATGTAAAAAGCAATTAAAAATAATTTTTTAACTGAATTTTTATTAGTAGATGATAATTTAATGTTTTATAAAACGCTGTTTAACCATTCTGAAATTTTTTCTATACATTCATCTCTATTTTCATGTAATATTAAATGGGAACCATTTTCTATTATTTCAAGCTTTTTATTTTTTGAATTTTGTAATTTATCAAAAATTTCTTTCATATATTCTGTGCTAAATAATACATCATCTGTTCCATCGATTATCATTATTGGAGTATCAATTTCTTCTACAGGTTTTGGTAGTTTAGCTCGCATTTGAGTAGCCAATGATTTTAATGTATATTTATCACTAACTAATTTATCATTAAGTAGAATTTGGATTTTATTGTACCATTCCTCATTTTTGATCAATTTATAAGGATCCAGATATATCCAAACACTTAATTTAAATATCGGTAAAATTTTTGATAAAATTGGAACAAGAGGTTTTAAATATTTATAGAAACCTTTAACTTTTACTATACGTTTATGAGCTCCTTCATTTAAAATGGCTGTATTATGACAAACACCTGCACTAATTCTATTGTCGTTAGCAACTACATATAATGTAATAATTCCACCTAAACTGGAGCCCATAGATGCAATTTTGCCATTAAAATTTTCATTTATGTAAGAACATACATCATAAAGAACATTCAATAGTTCTTTCATATTAAAATGACCTCTTCTACCACTACTCAAACCATGTCCAGGTAGATCTGGAGCGACTATTCGGAATCCTTTTTTGTACAATCCGTATAGAAAATCAGCATAAAATCTGCTGTATACAGCAGTTCCATGAATAAACATTATAGTTTTTTGAGATTTTTCATTTGCACCATATATGTCTAGATGAATTTTTTTCCCACCAGACACAATAAATTCTTCCTTAATTACCTTTTCAATCTCTTTAGGTTCTGAATTAACACAATAATTATGCCATGTAGGTTCTAAATCTTTGTAAAAAACATCCTTAGACATACAAATTACCTCAATTTAATTAATTTAAATAAAAATGATCAAAATAAATACAAGCCCACCGTGAAAAATTGCACAGGAAAATAGATCAAATTTATCTCTTAATAGACTAAGTAAAATAGCCATTACAAGTATAAAGATATAATAAATACCAAAACCTGTAAAAGGAAGATAACCAATATGTGTTGCAACAAATATCAATGCTGTATAGAGAATTGATTTATTACGGCTTGTTATTTCATTAAAATAATCTTGTAATATGCCTCTAAATATCGTTTCTTCATAAAAACCACCTAATATTATTCCAAATTCAATTCCAATAATCAATTTTTCAATGGTAATGGACGTAGAAAGTTTTAAATTCGCTAAAAAAATGATCAATGGAAACATTGCAATCATAGGCAAAAATGCTGCTAGCCCCCACATAGTCCCCTTTATTAGCTTCTTTCTTTCAAATACCCATCCTATCTCCTTTAAAGATTTATTTTCGATAAACAAAACAAATCCAATTGTGAAAATTGTTCCAAAAATAGTTAATAATGTATAAAACAATAAATTAGGCATTATATATGGCATTTGACCAATTGATCCAGAGAAAGGAACTAAAAGTATACGGACTAAAAACGTAAGAATGCCGATAAATATGATATTATATTTTGCATCTAGGTTTTTAATGTATTTTTTATAAATTAAAGCTAAAACAATTGCTAAAGGTACTATTATTACAAAATATAATAGTTCTATTAATGTTGACATCTTTAAATCTCCTTTACTACTAACTTATTTTCGGTTTTTTATTGCTTATTCATTGATGGTAATTATTTTTATTTTTAATACTAATTATTATTATAAATTTAAAATGTTATAGATTTAGAGCCAAAAATTTTCGATTTTACCAGAATACTTCATATTAGCCTGATATAATATTAGCTTGGTACATAAATTCTATTTATTCTCGGTTTCTATTTATCCTCATTTTCTATTTATTCTCGGATTTGTCCATTTCCATATATGATGAACTTAGTTGAAGTCAATTCATTGATACTCATAGGTCCTCTTGCATGCAATTTTTGAGTGCTTATTCCAATCTCTGCCCCTAGTCCAAATTGACCACCATCAGTGAATCTAGTTGATGCGTTAACATATACAGATGATGCATCTACTTCATTCAAAAATTTCTGGGCATCTGAGTAATTATTAGTTATTATGGTTTCAGAATGTTTTGAATCATATTGTGTTATAAAATCAATAGCTTCATCTATTGATTTAACAACTTTTATTGCGATAATTAAGTCCAAAAATTCGGTCTGCCAATCTTGATCGGTGGCTTCCTTTATATCGGGTATGATTTGTTTTGTTATTGGGCACCCTCTTATTTCTACATTATAATTTTTCAATGAACTTACAATAAATGGTAGAAATTTTGATGCTATTTTCTCATGAATTATTAGTTTATCAACCGCATTGCAAACCGCGGGTCGTTGAGTTTTTGCATTAATTATAATTTTCTCAGCCATATCGAAGTCAGCATCATAATTTACAAAAATACTCACAATTCCTTCTCCAGTTTCTATTGTGGGGACAGTTGCATTCTGTACTACTTTTTGAATGAGTTCTCTCCCACCTCTTGGGATTATTACATCAATATATTTATTTAATTTCAACATTAGATCGACAAGTTTCCTGTCAGTATTTTCAATTAATTGAATACAATTTTCAGGAGCACCGGCTTCTTCGGCTGCCCTTGCAATTAATTTTGTAATAATTTTATTAGAATTAATTGCCTCGCTTCCACCTCTTAAAATAATAGCATTCCCAGATTTTAAACATATTCCAGCTGCGTCAGAAGTGACATTTGGACGAGATTCGTAAATTATACCGATGACACCGAGAGGCACTCTAACGCGACCAATTAAGAGCCCATTTGGGCGTTTCCACATCGAGATTACTTCTCCAATAGGGTCTTTTAATTTTATTAAATCTTTTAATCCCGTCGCCATATCATTAATTCTTTTCTCATTTAATATCAATCTATCGATTTTTGCCTTTGATAAGCCTTTATCTTTGGCATTTTTAACGTCTTTTTCATTTTCTTTAAGAATTAAATCAATATTATTTGTAAGAACATCTGCCATATTTTCTAGTGCTTTATCCTTGATTTTAGATGAAGTTATTGCCAACTTCCTCGAAGCTTCTTTGGCTCTTTTTCCTATCTCATTGATATATTTTTCAAAATCCAATTTACATCACTTTATCGGATTTAATTTTAATAGGATTTAAAATTATAACCAATGAAACTGAATTTAGGGAAAATATTAATCATTAATTTGTATCTATTCACAATATTCATTATTTTCTATTATCCATATTATACTTAATATTTAATTGAGTGGGCTCTTTCATAAAATCCAAATAAATATTTTAATTAAATTTTTCAT
>CAZYEE010000175.1:0-8536 GCA_964646355.1 uncultured archaeon
AACTCTATATCAATGTGATCCATTTACCTATTTTGGATTAGGAAAAAAATCCAAGCTTGTATTGATTCCTACAACTTCGGGAACGGGGGCTGAACATACGTTTGCTGCAGTAGTTACAAATACCGAAACTGGCCAGAAAGTGGTAGTCGCCTCGCAGGAACTTGTTCCCTCTATTGTTATAATTGACCCAAAATTACCACTTGGAATGCCACCTAAACTTACTGCCTCTACTGGTATTGATGCTTATGTTCATGCGGTTGAAGGTATTATTAATCCAATGAATAACGATTTTACAGAAGCTCTAAATATTCACGCAATAAGATTACTACTAAAATATCTACCAAAAGCAGTAGGTGATGGTGCTGATGATATTAATATTCGAGAGAAGGTCCATAATGCTGCATCTTTAGCGGGTATTGGGTTCGGAAATTCTAGTTGCGGAATTGCCCACTCTACAGGGCACTCTCTAGGTGCTGTTCACCATATTCAGCATGGCATTGCGGTTGGAGTGATGCTCCCATATGTTTTACAATTCAATAAATCCACAAGTGAAAAAAAGTATGCCGATATTTTAGAAGGGATAAATATCAATAGCGATGAGCCCACTGGAACTTTGGTCGATTTAACAAGGGATTTACTAAAGAAGGTCGGATTACCTCTAACTTTAAAAGAACTAAATATTGATCCAATAGAATGGGAGCAAAAAATGGATACTCTAGTAAAATTTGCTAAAACAGATATAGTAGCACCTTTTAATCCTAGAAAAACATCCGAAGAAGAGTTTAGAAAAATTTTTGAATATGCATGGGAAGGAAATGATATAGATTTCTAAATCACCTTAAAATTTATATTAACATTTTAATTATTTTTCTATATTTTCAATGGATTTCTTGTTTTATTATTAATTTAACATTGATAATTATAAAATTTTTAAATTATTAAACATTGATGTTAATCGAGAAATTATTTTAAATATTGATTAAAAAATCAATAAAAATATCTGATATCTATTTAATTACGCTTTTATTTTTATTCTGACTTTAATTTATTGCTGAAATCTTGATAATAGTGAAGTTGATATTATAATAAAAATAACTCCGAATCAAAAAAATAATGGAAATAAAATTAATTGATTAAAAATAAAAACTCCAACAATAATTGGGAATAGATTCACTGTAAGCTGAACAAATGGTATAATATTAATTGCTTGACCTTTTTTAAATGCTTTTTGGCTGCCAGCAATTCCAAAAATAGTAAAAATGATTGCACCAACAGATCCTAAAATTAAGGGTAAAATCGCGTTTTCGTTTAAAATATCTAATATTGAACATGTAAAAACCTGCATTGAGATCGAAACTATCGCATAGGAATTGCCGATAAATAATCCCAAAAATTGTTGGCTCACGTTCTTAAATTTGAACGATAGTAATAGAAAAACTATTGATAAAAATAGAATGATTCCAAGATAAATCCATAATTTAATTAAAGTAGACGTCTTTAATAAATCATTAAGCAAAACATCTCCAACAATATTGCCTAACGAAACAAAAATTGTTCCACATATCAGAAGCAAAACACCAACAATTTCATACCGCTTTAACTTTTCATTTAATAAGAAAATTAAACCTAATACTAAAAAAATAATACCAGAAGCACTTAATGGCTGCAATAATGTGATCCCAATATAATTTAACGCAATAATTATGAATGGTAAATATAAAATGCTTTGCATTAAAATTCCTAAAATCCACAAAAAATCTTTAAAATAACTTTTATGATTCTTAGCTTTCGTCTTCGCATTTTGTTTATCGTTTAATTTAATTTGTTTATCTAATCTTATATTTATCTGCCTTTTTTGTAGTACAATTCCAAAATTGTTTATTGCTGCACCTATTATTCCTAAAATGATTCCAATAATATATTCTTGAATGATATAATCCCCCAAACAAATGAATAGTATTCATTCGAAAAAAGATTTTGAAATTAAATTAATAAATTATTGATATAAGAAAAAGTGGTAAATACTACCTGTTTAATCCATGGAAATACTAAATATGTAATCAATCCAACGGTTATTCCCAGCAAAAACCCTATAAATACATCTGTTGGAAAATGAACACCTAAATATACGCGACTAAATCCTATGAATATAGCAATTAATATCCATATTATCGTATAAATCATATTATAAGGAGCTGGTGTATATAATGCAAAAGAAAATAAATATTCCATTGCAAGCATAGCATGTCCACTTGGAAACGAAGAATTTCGTTTAGCTCGCATCAAATCTCTTTTTACTATTTGACATTTAGGATGTGGTGATGCAAACGGCCTCCTCCTTTTGAAAGCAAATTTACTGGGCATCTCGATGAATAAATCAACTACCATAGAAGAGACTAAAAATAATAATAAAATGTTATCCCGCAGAAATATTAAATATATAATTCCTAATAATGGAAGCCATATAATATTAGAGCATAAATGTGTTCCTATTTTAAATATCCATTGAAGTACTCCGTTTATTTTTAAATTGTTAATTTTACATGCCCATTTGGCATCCCAATTTTTGATATCTTGTATATTCATTATTTTTACCTTCTTGACCACTTTTTTAAAAAGCTTTTTTTAAATTCAAGGAATTCTCCATTTTGAATAGATTTTCGGATTTTTCTTGTAAAATCTAATATAAAATGCACATTATGGATGACCATTAATCTTTTTCCAAGAGGTTCATCCACTTTAAATAAATGATTAATATATCCCCTTGAATAATTTTTACAAACAAAACAGTTACATTCATTATCAATTGGATTTTTATCTCTGGCATAACTGGATTTTGTTATTTTGATTAATCCTTCTTCTGAATTAAATGCACTACGATGTCTTCCAGTTCGTGTAGGATAGACCGAATCATATAAATCAATACCTCTAGATACTGCTTCCAGAATTAAATCAGGAGTTCCGATACCCATTAGATATCTGGGTTTATTTATAGGTAAATGTGGAGTAACGGCATCTAACATTTTATATGTAATTTCTTTCGGTTCACCAACACTAAGCCCACCTATAGCATTGCCAGGTAATCCTAACTCTGCAGTTTTTATCGCACTATATTCCCTTAAATCTTCATACATCCCCCCTTGAACGATCAAAAATAGTATTTGTTTATCGTTTTTCTCGATAAAAGTCTTACATCTTTTAGCCCACTCTAAAGTCCTTAACATTGATTTTTTCGTGTAGTCATAATCCTTTCCATATAAAGTGCATTCATCAAAAGCCATTACAATATCCGCACCGATCTTTTGCTGAATCAACATTGAATCTTCGGGTGTCCATCTGTAAATTTGGTTATTTATAGGATTTCTAAATTCAATATAATCATCTGTTATTTTCTTAAAATATCTTGGTTTTTGCACTTGAAATCCACCAGAATCCGAAATAATTGGTTTATTCCAGTTCATGAACTTGTGAATTCCTCCATATTCTTGGATAGCATCGGGGCTCGGATTAAAAAATAAATGTAAGGCATTAACTATCAAAATTTGGGCACCCATTGATTCTAATTCACCAGTATGTAGCATTTTCACAGCCCCTTTAGTCGCAACGGGGATAAAAGCTGGAGTCTCCACTATACCTTTGTCCATAACTATTCTGCCAAGCCTTGCATCCGTTTTGTTATCTTCTTTTAGTATTTCAAATTTAAACAATGTTATACACCGTTGATCAGCAAAATCCATAGTAAAATAGTCACTTTTTTCTCATTATTTAACGCTAGTCTTTTATCTCGTTAAGAACTAAACTTAAAAGTTTGAATTATCTCTATCTATTGAATAAATGATCTTTTTTCTTAATAAATAAAAATATTTCTTTTTATATAATATTACTATCTTCCTAATTGTATTAGAACGCAAAACTTGAAGTTTTAGGTCTTCTATTGTCCAATTCTTTTTGTTTTTCAGACCTATTTCATAAAAATTTGTAAAAATTATAAATAACCATTTTTAAATAACTACCTATACTTTAAATTGATAGATAAATATATACGACTTTAAGAAATGCTCGATCCAGATGCCTTAAACGAAATTTGTAGAGATTGATTCTTTATTTTAATACATATTATTAAAATTCCTATTTTAATATAGAAATAAATAAATATAATTTCAGATAAATTTGAATTTAATAGATTTATGCGAATTAGAACTTTCTCAATCTTATTTACAATAATGACTTGATTATTGTATGAATGATTAATAATTCTAAATTTATAATTAAAAGGGGTTTAATTAATGAATTTAAAATCCGATAGAAAATTCAGAAATAAAAAATTAAATAAGTTAGAAATATATCTTGAGCCCAAAGAAAAGATATTATATAGTGTGTCCTTTATAATAGGAAAATATCTGGATAAAATAACAAAATATTTATTAATAGGTAGTGCAGTTTTCGTTTCATTAATGATACTTATATATGTAGTTCCATATCTTAATTTGGGAAACGACATTTTAAACATACTTTTATTTCCGATATTTATAGGTATTGATATAATAATTCTTATTACAATTTTTATTTATTTTAAGACGGGTACTGAAAAGATTAAATCCGTATTTCTGATAACAAATAAAAAATTTTATTATATTTCAAGGACAGGTAGAAATTTTTGGACCCATTCAATAGGATTTAACGAAGTTAATGCTGTTGTTTTTAAAAGAACAAGGTTCGATTTTAGAAAAGATAAGGGGGCAATAGAAATAATTTCCTCGGAAGGGACATATAGAATGATTTCATTGAGAGGAGTCCCGCATCTTAGTGAGGTTCGGAAAATTATTGAATCAATTTTATATGAATACGGTAATATTGAGCAAAGATTTAATGACATTTGTTTAAAATCAGGTTATCAAATCCCTTTAAAACTTAATATTTCACAAAAAAGATTAGAAGAATATGCGAGAAGAAAATCAACATTGGTTATATATGCAATAATATCAATTGCGATTATGGCTATAGTTTTAATCATATTAAATTCCTTAGTCCCAGAGTTTTTATCAACTATATTTGGAGAATTAGATTCGTTTTCAATATTATTTACTTCAATTTTTAATATGATTGTAATATTTATTTTTGGAGCATTTATAATTACATTTCTAAGCGAACGATATAAAATTAGTAAAATAATAGCTGATAAAGATTCAATATTAACTATTAACTCTGATAACGTTTTATTAGAAAAAAAAGGAATGAGTATTGAACTTCCTTATACTAATGAGCTTGTTTTGAAATATTTTAAAGTAATTGAATCATTTAAAACTCAAAATGTCGATTGGGAAACTGATTATGATGGTATTGAATTTAAAGAGATTTCTAAAGGTGGGAGGTCATTAAAATTTGGACCAATAGATAATTTTCCAGAAATTTATGAATTTATCTTCTGCTATTTATTATTAAGAAAGAAGCATTCCGGTGAACTATTAAATAAAGAGCAAATAGAGAAAGTAGTAATCGAAAATAAAGCATCACACATACTAGAAAAAGAATTAGAATTGTATCAGTTTAAAGAAGATCAGATTGATGTGTTATATGAGTCTATTCCTGCAGAATTAAAGAATGAATTAATTCTAACACTTAAACCATATTTAGATCCAAAAGAAGAAATCTTGCTCCATTATAAGCCGAAAATCTATTATACAAAATCAATAATCAGCATTGCTATTGGTGTTATCATGATATGGATATTGTTTTGGCTAACGATATATATCGAACTAACCGAGAATTATGAATATTTAGGTTGGCTTCTAATGATGGTAATTGTTGTAATATTTCCATTTTTCTTTTGTTGTATTGAAATATGTCAAATTCCCGGACTTGCAGTTTTAAGAAAATCGGATTACATTTTCACTAATCAAAAGGTTATCATTAAATATGGCTCTAAAATTTGTATTATTCCTTATAATAATATTGAATCTGTTATTCAATATAGAGTTGGATTTTTAATAAAAGTTAACCAAATACAATTAAACTTAAAGCAAGAGATGGATACAATTCCATTCTTAATAAAGAATATAATAACTATTCCTCATGTACCACTGGATAATGATTTGGCGAAACGTATAGGCTATTTAAAATACAAATATGGTTAAAAAAGATGCTATTATAGTAATTAAAATATAAAATAATACGAAAATTATTAAGATCAATAATAATATGAAGAGATATGTCAACAAATAATGAAGAAATTAGAGTGATTGATAAAATAAAGAGAATTATTACAAAATACTATAAGATTGAAATATTTAAAGAAGATAAATATAGGTTTGAACCGCTGTGTATTGTCAAAATAGGAAAAACCGATGATGTAAATAATTTTAAACAATTACAAGAGGACTTTAAAAAAATTGGGTATAAAATATATTTTCATGAATTAACTAAAAAAGAATACGAAAAATATGAAATACAAAAAGAAAATGATATAAAAAAATATCAAATATTATTTGAAGCAAAATTGTTTAAGAGAGATGGCCAGAAAAGTAGAAGATTTACTAAAAAAACTATGATTCAATTAGTTTTATTAGGAATTACAATCAGTATGGTTGTTTTGTCTGCATGGTTTTATTTAACATATATCGAGCCATATTTTGGAAATGCAATTGGAGGCATCTACAATTCAATAATTTCGATGATCACATTTTGCATTGGAATGTTATTAATTATAATAGTTCATGAGTTTGGACATTATTTTATAAGTCGGTATCATAAATTGGATGCCTCATTGCCGTATCTAATACCTGGACCTCCTCCGATTGGAATGTTAGGGGCATTTGTATCTATTCGGGATGATCCAAGAACAAGAAACGAAAAATTTGATGTAACAATTGGAGGTATTATATTAGGCATATTAATTTCAATTGTATTATCTTGTATAGGGCTCTTACTTTCAAAACAAGTGGATATTAATATATATTTAACCTTTAGAGCTAATTATTTTAATAAAAGTATAACAGAAATGGCTGAATTTGTCCATAATAATTTAAATTCATATAATCTATTATTTTTAGGATTTAGATACTTGTTTTTCAAACCTACTACATTCTCCTATCATTATGGTTATTATTTACCTGACAAAATATTAGTGATCCATCCTTTAGCTTTTACCGGATGGATTGGGTTATTAATTTCCGGATTAAATCTACTTCCAATATCATTTCTAGATGGAGGACATGCATTTACTGCTATCTTTCCATATAAATATACGAAACTTATTGGATTAGGTATCTCAGCAATTATATTATTATATTTAGATCCGTATATGCTTTTCTTTATTGTACTTGGATTATCTGGTGCATTGAACGATTTAAATCAAAATGCTAAACGTAAAGATATTCCATATCCACCCGCCAAGTTTACAAAATCAAGAAAAATAATCGCCCTATCACTAGTATTTATTTTCATAATTTTATTTCCACTTAGTTTTGATAATTTACTTTATGGTATTGGCTACTGAAATATTTATTTCTCAATTTTTACGTCATTATAATTAAAAAATATTCCATATGTGATATTATATTAGATTCAATCAAATAATTTGACGATTTTCTAAAAATTCATGTTAAAATGAGGTATTATATTTTGATTTCTGTCTGTCTTTACTCAAATTTTAGATCATTACTTATGTATTAAAAAATAGGATTTTTAATTAAATTAATATTATTAGAAGATTCTGAACAATTTTAAATCGAAGTTTAAATATCTAAATGATTTTTTAGTTTAAGTTGATTTTTTATTAATAAATTTGAATTACTTCGATAGTTTACTTTAAATTTGATAATATACAATTAATATTTAAAAATAATAATTAAATATAAATAAATAGGTGTAATTGAATTTGATAAAGGATTTCCACTTAATTCAAAAAGATCTATATGATTCAATTAAAATTGTCATTCCTACCCATCCCATTGATATTGGAAAATTTACTACTAAAAGTCTAAAATCTATTTTGTTTGATGAAAAAAAAGAGTTGGAAATAGATTTTGATGATATAAGAATATATCCAGGACAACAGCCAAGAGAAAGTATGGACGTTGAACTTATTAAAAACAAAGAAATTGTTGGCAAATTAAATGTAAAAACTGCTGTTTCAGGGAATTTAGAATCTACGATTAGAAAATTAATTAGCTCAACTAAGCGTGGATGTATTGGTACTTTAATCTTACTTTCCTTATTCTATAAAAATGAGAAAAATATTATTCCTAAAATGATTATTATTTTAATTCCTGAAGATATCTTAAGTTTTTATAGACCTACGATGATTGAAGAAGCAATAAGATCTAAATTAGACCAAAAAATAAAAAAAGAAAAATATAACAAATATGAAATCTTAGCATTTAATGATGCAATAGAATTTGAAAGAGTTAGAGATACAATCAGGGCAGTAGAAATAGCCATAGAATCCAAAGAAATAACTTCACAAATATTTAATTTGGCAACGGAAGCTAAGAAGGAGGCGACGGAAGCTAAGAAGGAGGCAATGGAAGCTAAGAAG
>CAZYEE010000176.1:0-8468 GCA_964646355.1 uncultured archaeon
ATAGATATCTCATCATCTAGGAGATGGTCTGTATTTGATTTAATTATCAAAGTGTCGTTTGATTTTAATTCAAGTTTCCCATTTTTTATCTTAGAAATTCTAATTTTTGGGCCTTGTATATCTTGAAGTATTGCGACATTTCGGGAATTTTTACTGGAGATATCTCGAATCTGTTCTATAAGTTTAGTATAAAAATCATGATCTCCAAACGAAAAATTCAATCTAATTATATCCGCTTTTTCTATAATTTTTTCCAATACTTCTTTTTTAAATGAAGCTGGACCTACTGTAGCAATAATTTTTGTTTTTTTGAATAATGAATATCTCGTTATTATCATCTCATTAAAAAATTTATCCTTATTAAACCAAGTTTGAATAATAAAATTAATTCAAATATTAATATGATAAATTCAATTTATATTGTAAATCATTTTAATTAAAATAATTAGGCTCAAAATTACTAATAGATTAAAAATATAGTACGTCTCTAATTTTTCTGAAGTTATCACTTTTAAATGTAAACTATGATAAAAAATGAAAAAAATTACAGTCTCTTCATTAATTTTTTTAGACTAAATCGATAAAAAGGATGTAATAAACATGATAATTACTTGAATAATAAAATTGAATTGTATTCTTAAATATAATATAAAAAGATACCGTAATTATTAAAATTATAATAGAATAAATCAAAAAATTAGATTTAATCAATCAATACAAATTACAAAAGTATTAAAAAGTATTAAAACATTTAATTAATATAAAAAATTGTAAATTATTATAAAATATCTCCAAATAAGAGATGACTGATTGAATTTATTAGTTCTACAATTAACTAGTGAAAATATAAATAAAAAGTCAGAAACTTGCTCGTTAAAATAAAAAACAAAAAAGAGAGGGATACGAATGGCAGAGTCATTAGAATCGGCTGCAAATAAAGCATTAAACGATGGTAATTATAGCGAGGCTATTAATTATTATATTAAAGCGGGAGATTCTTATAAGGTCGATGGATCTATATTTTTAGAGGATGCTGCTACATGTTACAATAACGCAGCAACTCTATATACTGAATTAGGCGATTTTCCAAGTGCTATTACATATTATCAGAAAGCTATAGAATGCTATTTAGAAGTTGAGCCCGAAATTGAGGAAAAGAAAGCTCTTTTTCATAATTTAGTAGCATGTTGTGAGGATTTGGCTATTTCTGCTACTGCAATCGATGATTATAAAAGAGCGTCAGAATTTTATGAGAAAGCGATTGAATTTCTAAAAGTAATTCTTAATATGGAAGAAGAATTGATTAAAAAGTACATCCAAAATCAAATAGTTCTCGATTATGCACTCTGTTCCTTATGTTTATTGTTAGACGAAAATGAAAATAAAGCAATCGAATTTATACAACAATCTGCAAAAATAGCCCATGAAACAGAGTCTCCACAAGAAATTGGAGCATTAACATCAATATTTGCAATTCATATCCTGAAAAGGAATCATGATGAAGCATTAAAAATTTTAAAAAATAAAATTGAGCCAAATTCAACTATGTTTGCCGCCAGATCCACTGGATTGCAAGCACAAATAATGGTCCTATTCTATAGTGTTTTCCATAAATATTTTCCAGGAGAACAGATGTATTATTATAAATCAGATGAAAAAGGAGTTATTATAATTCGAGAAAAAGTCTATCGAATGATTGCATTACATGCTCTATTTTATGCAAATAGAGAGATTCCTAGATCCGAATGGAAAGAAATATATGGGCTCTTAGTAGGAAGGCTTGACGGGGATGATGTTTATATAACAGATGCAATACCAATTACTTCAGGCACAAAATATGAAGTGAAATTTGAAGATGAACATTATTCAAAAGCAGCTGAAATAGACAGCATCGCAGCATCTAAAAATTTATTTATAGTAGGTTGGTATCATAGCCATCCTGGAATTGGGCTATTTTTATCTCATACCGATGTTATAAATCACTTAGGATATCAATCTGTTAATCCAAAAGCTATAGCATTAGTCTTTGATTTTACTGAAATTACTGAACTTGATCCGGGTTTTAAAATATTCAAATTAGATAACCCCTCATTAGGAGCTGCTTCGACCTATCATATAATGTCCTGGAAAATAGAGGGTGAAGTTTATAAATATTCAGATATTCTTGAATATGCACCAAAAATAGTAAATTCTATTGTTCAATTATGTAAAACAAAAAATAGTCTGTCATTTGCAGAAATAGCAAATGAATTAGATATTTCAAAATTTATTGTTAAAGAATTACTACCTGAAATTATTAGAAAATTTAGCTTACCTGGAGTTGTTAGTCAGAAAAATGAAAGCTTTATTAGTATAGAATTATTATATCGCCAGATCCTTAATTTAACAAGAGAATTTAATCCACTACCCCTAAAAACTATCGTAGATATTCTGGGCGTTGATAGAGATACAGTAATTGAAAGTATAGAAGATATGCTATCTCAGAATATGTTAAAAGGGGAACTTAAACTCGCGTCAGAAGAATTTGTTAAATATTAGCAAGAATGCTATAAATGAATAACAATATTCTTTTCTGAATCTTCTTTAAATTTAGTATTTATATCCAGTATTTTGGTTTTCTCGTTATAGTCCCAACTTTCATCCATGCTACTATCATTTAATTCATAAATTTCGTTATTATTAATCTCAATTTTTATGGGCTTTACCTCTGAATATATTCTTATTGGGATAACTTCGTTCTTAATACCTTTAATAATAATTTTAATGATTTTTTCAGATGCTTCAATCAACTTGAATTGTACTTTAGAACATGTTATAAATTTATCTGGATTTCCAATTATTGCAATTTTATTATTCAAAAAAGGAGCAATTATATAATATTTTTGCTTATATTTTTTCAATTCAATGCCAATTGGCTCATTAGAATTAACTCTCACTGCTTTTTTATCAAAAAAATCATATATTATCATAGAGTCAAAAATATTAAGATCACTAAGTGTAAATGATTTGCTTTTAACTCTAGAAGGCCAAATATTAACAATTTGACAATAGTACCATTTATTATTATTTATTTCAGTATATGTCTTGATAGTATAATAAAAAGAATGTTTTTTAAACATTAAATCAATGGGTGTTGCCGGTCTATCTGGTTTTAATAATAGTCCATCAGGTCTGCATGTTTTTAGGACCAAATTCTTATCAATATGTCCGATTCTATCTCCTAATGCAACAGGGCCACAACTAAGGATTGCTTGTAAGACCAGAATTTCGGGAAAAGGTGATTTATAAAATGGTCCTTGAGTTTTATTAGAGATAATACAATCTATAAATGGCAAGATCCCTAATGAATGAGCAAGTATTGTGGTTTCACAGTTATGTGGATAGTATAATACTAATGGAAACCGCGCATTATAATCATTTCCAGTCCTTACGAAGGATACTCTATTGAATTCAAGTGTTTGCATAAACATTGCTGGTGTCGCCATGCAATACTGTATCCACATATCGTTTTTTTCTGCCGCTTTATTCATATCTGCTAGCCACTTTCTCGCCATCTCTACATTATTTCTGAGAATTTTAAAATGTTTAAATTGATTTTTCATCCAATCTTGTTCATATAATATGATTCCATTTTTTCTAGCGTTCTGCATCATTTCGTCCCAAACATCTACTTCTGCAGGTAGTGCCCATTTATTTATTCTGTGATGTGAAATGAAGAATTTAAATCTCTTTGAATATACATTCTTCGGATGAAAATAACGAGAATGACACGCAAGCGGCATATAGTCAATATTTTGTCTGAATTGCTCAAAATCTGGGAAATGTTTAGGATTTGGGCTCCAATCAATTATTCCATTCATTAAAATTATTAAACTAAGTGGTATGGGTGGTCCCCTCGACTTTTTATAAAACCAAGAGTCCAGTTGGAGGTATTTTATAGGTATTTTTTCAGTTTTAAAATATTTAACAAGAGTTTCAAGTGTTTCTTGATAATTTTTACCCCGCATCGTTTTATAGTAATAATAGGCTCCATTATCAGTCCAATACCCTAAATATGACACGATATCATCATTATATATATCTATTCTGTCCTTTTCATAATATTTTAATAGCACTTTTCCCCAATTTTCAAAAGTCTCATTAATCCCTACTCCAAAATATAAAATAAATTTCTGGGAATAATCCTCAGGAATTTTCTCAATTTCACCTATAAGTCCGCACGTGATGTAATTTTTCATCTTTTTTGTCTCATTAATAATAGATACCAAAAAATTATTCAATGGAGAGATAATAAATGATTGTAGATCATCATCATAATGCATTATGGGCCCAGATGTAGGTAATTTCTTAGAAGAAGGAGGGCTGAAAATAGTATTTTTAAATAGAAAAATTCTTTTATTAGGGCTATCATTTATAAATCGGGGGAAGTGAGTAATTGGTATATCAAATTTCCCAATTCCTGTATCAATTTCATCTGGAAATTTCTGTTCAAAAATAATAAAATTTGAATCAAAATATTGGTAAAAGTTCGTAATAATTCTTTTATCGCTATCCATCAATAACCATTTTAAAGAAAAAAGTCTATATTTCCCAAGTTTATCACTAGAAATTTTTTCTTCTACTCCTTCAAAAATTAATTTCTTCTCATTTTTTAATGGTTCTGAAGAATACCATGTATTATTATAATATATTTTAACAGAACCATCTGATAATTTACGTTTTTGTCCAAATAGGATTGTATAATTACCTGTTTTATTATCAATTAAAAGCGTTGGTATATTCTTTTGAACCGAAAAAGACGACCTTTTTTTCTCGAAATCCTTTTTATTGTAAATATATGTAGCCGTATGATTTCTAAAAATAAATTCAAGGATTTTTGGTAAAATTAAATATATTATAAATAAAATCAAAATAATCTCTAATATATCTAAAATTAATTCTAACCAAAATCCCATCTAAACTCACATTCTACATTAATAGTATTTATAGATACACAAAAATATAGTTAAATTATTTCATTTTGAACTATTTTATTTTTATTATAGTCTGTTAATATTTAAAAATTAGGATTCAACAGTTTTAGATTTCAATATTTCCTGTAGATCATAGAGAGTCTGTCTAGCCTCTTCAAATGGAATTTTTTTAAATTCCCAAATATCATCTTGATTATTTCCGTAAAGATGTCCAAAAATTCGATAACATTTGGGGCAATATTTATTTCTTTCATAAATATCCTTATCATTCTCGATCTTTTTAGGTTTTGAAATACGAAGCTTTATATTACAAAATGGACATATTGTAAAATCTTCAGTTAGTTCATCCAATAATTCATACCTTTCTTTAAGTATTTGCTCCTCATCAATTTGCTTCCCTGAATAGAGTTTCATACATGCTACCGAACAAAATGAATCCTTTGGTGTCGGTTTCCCGCATCGTGGACATGTCATTATTAGTCTTCTCCTATTTTAGTCTTATTTTCTAATGCTTTCTATTTGAATCAAAATAAAAAATCAAATCTCTCATTTAAGTTTGTTAATAATTATATAATCTTCTTTTGAATTAAATAATCTTTTTAGACTATATTTACTTTAATTTACTTTATTTTACTTTAATAATTTATTTAAATTCCAATATTTGACATTATTATTTTTCTGCTTAATTTCCATTCTAAATTTGAATTTCTATTAATTATTCATTAATAGATTTGAGTTATTATCTATGAATATCCTTAATGATTTTGTTTATTCTCATATAAATTATCGATATCCAATAAATTCTTGAACTTTTTTGTGAATTATTTGATTACTTATTCGTTAATTGATAATTCTTTTAATTAAATTTAAAATAAATTATTAAATTAAACTTAAAAATGATAAATTTTAGTTGAATTGATAATTATCTATCAACTATGAAATAAAAATGTGTGTATTATTTTAATATTATCTAAAATTATTGCAAATCTATTTCAAAGTGCTTGACACCTGCTTCATCAACAGAAATTAATTTAAAACCACTTTCTTTCACTATTCGCATCATTTTTTCATTCTCTAGGAAAATATCACCCATAATTTTTGGGATTTTTCTTTTTATTATTATATCTAGCATCATTAAAAGTAATTTGGTTCCTAACCCCTTTCCTTGCCAATCATCAGCTACAACAACTGCGAGTTCTGCTGCATTAAACTCCGGGACTAGAACATAACGAACAACTCCAATCATACGCTCCTTACCATTTTCCTTTATTAATGCAACAAGCGCCAAATTATTTACATAATCGATTTGTGTATATCGTTTGATCATTTTTTCATCAGGTTTTGGTTTGGCACTGAAAAACCGATAATATTTCGTTAATTTTGATAATGACAGATAAAATTCTACCCATAAATCTCTATCGGTTGGCTTAATCGGTCGAATAAATACTTTAGTCCCATCTTTCAATTTAATATATTTCTCGTATTCTTTTGGATATACTCCTGGTTCTGGAAGTTTCAATTATCTCATCCTTCTAATTATGTATAAATGAATGCTTTTCTTAATTATTTGTATATCGTATAAATTTAATTAATTTTAAACAATTTTTTGAAATTTTATATTCATTTTATATATTTTTTATATGAATCGATTAATGTATAAAGATTTTCTAAAAAAATTTTTAGATTACAACTAGATAATTTCAGAAACAAAAATATTAACGAATTAAAAAATTAAAAACACTTATATATTAAATTACATTCCATATTTATTAGAATTGATAAATTCGTTCTAAAATTTCATATCTAATTATATTAAATATTTACAAGCTAATGATGAATGAATGAAATGTCTAATTTGTTAGTCAAATTAAAAAAATAGGGGAATGTATAATGACAGAACACCACAGCTATTCATTTTTTGGAGAAAATGTAGCAATTATTGTTTTAACTAAAGATTACAATGATAAAGTTCATCTCAATTTTATACGTAAGAAGGACGATAATACGTGGGAAAAATTTGAAGAAGGTTTGCATATCGAATTAGCTTTAGATGAGATCTGCAAGGTTCTGGATTTTCTAGAACATAATGAAAAAATAATGTATATAATTCATCAACACCCTGAATCAAAACATCAAAAGAAGTTTACATTTATGAAATTTAAAGAAAAGAAAACAAAACGCTGGGCTTTAACTATTATTGGAGAATTATTAAATGATACTATTAAAAAATATGAAAAAACTTTGACTGAAGAAAAATTACGACTTTTTAAAAAGATATTCGAGCATCTAGAAATGGAAAAGATAGCTTATCAAAAAACCTAGCATATTTTCATTAATTTTACATTTTATTTCACTTTAAAATTTTTAAAAAGATAATAATATCTCTTTCAATCATAAATTTACATGTATAATTAATTAATTTTTTAAAATAAGCCAACATCTTATTATTGATGAAAACTCTTCGTTATAAAAAAAGACCTACTTGTCTGGACGAAGTACTGTTTTGCCAAATATGTGGGAAGGTAGTTAAAGAAGGTATTTTTAATGTAGATGACTTTTTTAGATGTGAATTGAATCATATTACTTGTTCAGAATGTAAATCTAAGTTTCAAGATGAATGTTATATTTGTAAATTACCCTATACTATCGAAGAATTACGAACTTTATTTTAAGATTATAAATTTGCTATTAATATAGAAATTGGATTCATTATAACTTGTATTTAATATAATTGAACCAAAAAATTAGCATTTAAAATTCTTAGCATCATAAAAAATTATTATTTTTCAAAATTCCATATGTTATTTACCGTTTTATTTAATACTCAGCTAAGAATTCTTCTATATCACTTTTAATATCTCTTGCTATGTCATTCATTCCCAATATTTGCTTCAAAATTATTTTTGTCTTTTTATACATTCCTAATTGATCATAAAATGCAGCAGATAAAAGTAAATTGAAAATATATTTGAAATTATCAAGCTCTATCGCATAGTGTATCGCTCTGTCAAAGGAATTGACCGCTTCATCTAATAAAAACTTTTTATAATTTCCTTTATTCATGTTTATTCATTCCTTGCCATAATATTATATGTCCAATAATTTAAACCTTTGCAATTACTTCAAAATTTTTGTAAAATATTGCTTATTTAATTTAATTTTTTTCAAAAAAATTTGGAATTTTAACATTAACATATAATTTTTTTTAAAATATTGGTTAGAAACTATTTCATAAATCAAGATTTATTAGCTTATTGTTAAAACAATTATAATATCAAAAGAAATTCAGTCTTATAATGTTTTAAATAACTGTTAAAAATTGTTTAACATAATTTAAAAGAAGGATAAAAAATTATGGACAAAATTTATTATAAAATTTAAATTAAAAATATTAAAATTAAAATAATCTAAAAAAATAACATAAATAAAAAAATTATTAAATAATTTGGGTTCTAAATAGAAAATATATTGACCTCCTATAGGATTTTAATTTTC
>CAZYEE010000177.1:0-8376 GCA_964646355.1 uncultured archaeon
AAAAGGCACTAAATATAGCGGAGGAGTATAGTGAAGATGATTATGTTAGGTGGTCTTTGTATAATTTATATGTATTTCATGAAGAAAATGCGGAACTTGAACTCGCAAATGAATTTTTAATAAAAAATATTGAAAAATGCAAAGAGCATAATGAAGATGAAGATCTAATTACTTCATACACTAATAGGTTGCGATTACTTAATAAACTAGGTCAGAAAGATCAAATTAATAATATAATCAATGAAATAATTAAAAAGGCTAGTCAATTAGAAGATGTAAGATTAAAAGCATTATATTTTAATGAACTTGCAATTTATGAGCATGCTCAACTTCACGTAGATAAGGCACTTGAATACAACAACGAAGCATTAAAATACATCAATAAAATTAGCGATATAAACCTAAAAGCTTCCATATTAAATATCAGGGGTTATATTCATTATAAGCTTGAAAAATATGATGAAGTAATTAAATGTTTTAAAGATGCATTGAATATTTATGATGCGATGGGAGATGAACGAAAAAAAGCACTTCTTTACACTTCATTAGGTAATTTATATAAAATTTTAGAAAAATACGAAGAATCAAAATTGTGGCATAATAAAGCTATAGAATATGGTGAAAAACATAATGATCTGAGTATCTTGTCTTCAGCATATAATAATATAGCAAATACATTTGGATATGAGGAAAAATACGAGGAGGCTATAGATTTATATAAAAAAACATTGGAAATTAGTGCTAAATTAGGTGATAAATGGTCTACTGCTTTAACATTGCAGAATATGGGAGTCATTTATTATAATTTAGAGAAATATCAACTAGCATTTGAATATTTAAATCAAGCAATAAATATATATGAAGAATTGAACGAACCTTCAAATATTTTGATTTGTCTACGATTTCAAGCAGAAATAAAATATAGGTGGGAAAAATATGATGAAAGTATCCAATTATTTAAAAAAGCCATAACATTAGCTAATAAATTAAAATTGCCTGTAGATGGAAATATTTATTTAGGTATTGCTTTAAATAAATGGAGGCTTGGTAATTATAAAGATGCAATAGGATATTATGAAAAAGCTTATAAATTATTTGAATTAAAATGCTCTAACCTAAAAATTTCTGATTTTAGATTGATTTTCAGAAAACAATATATTTCAGTTCTTGAAGGCCTTTCAGCATCTATATTAAACTTAGAAGAGGGGAGTAGAATTGAAAATATTAAATGGGCTTTAGGAGTTCTTGAAATTGGAAAAGCAAGAGAACTTCTAGGTCATATAGAATCAGGTGGCTGTCAATTATGTCCAAAAAAAGAAAAATATATCGCAGAAATAAACAAATTAAAAGAAAAACAAGAAAAATTAATCGAATTTCGTGATTATCTAATAGATAAAGGGCTCGAAAAGATTTCTTATCTTGAAGATAATGAAATTTATAAAGTTGATGAGGGAGATTTTAATGTTGATAAAAATAATTTAAGCTCTATTAATAAAGAATTAGAAGAAATATTCTGGAAAATTGAAGAATACCAAGATAAAATATGGCGCGAATGCCCATCGTCAGGAGCAAGTGTTCCCAACGACCCAAAATTAATTATCAATAGATTTCTTAAAGTTATGTCTGAAAAAATTGATGAAAAATGGGCATTAATAGAATACAGTCATTCAAAATCTCTTAACCAATTATATATCTATTGGATTGATTATAAAGGGGATTTATCTGTAGATACCGTCAAATTTAGTACCAAAAAAATGAATTCGATTGCAGAATTGAGTTCTGCATTAATTCAAATGATCAAAGAGGAAGAAAATTTTGATGATGCCGAAGAATTTCTTGAAAAAATGTCTTCATTATTATTTAATTTACTATTTCCTATTGAAATTCGATCTAGGCTTGTTGATTCTGAATATGAATATTTAATAATTATTCCTTGTGATGCGTTAACAAATATTCCATGGGAATGCATTTTGCTCCCAGATGGACAATACCTGGGCGAGAAATTCTGTATTTCAAGGGGATTTAACTTAGACTTAATACGTGCTTCGATTGAGTCGGGGCTAAAATCAAGTTCAACTGGTAATATACTAATTTATGGGAATCCTAATAAAGGCGAAATATTGAAAGTTTCTGAAATTTTTGGACTCTCTGATTTTAAATCAATTAATGATACTATGACTCGAAGTGTTTATAATGTGGATGAATGGGATGCAAGCCTTGAAGCGGCAGAAGAAGAAGCAAAGACTATCCACGAACTTATAAAAAATTCGGATTATGGGAATTCCCAACTTTTTACCGGTAAAGATGCTACTAAAAACTCATTTTTAAAAAATTTAAAGCAGCAAAAATTTGATATTTTTCATTTTGCTGGACATGCGGTCTTTAATCCAAAAGATCCCGACCGTAGCTATTTATTATTTAATAAAGGAGAACGTTTATTTGCCTCTGAAATACCTATTAATGCTTGTTTTAAAGGTAAACCGCTCATAGTATTTTCAGCTTGTGAATCAGGACTGGCGGATACCATGCCAGGTGATGAGGTATTTGGTCTTGTTAGAGGACTAATGCTAGCTGGAGCCTATGATATGGTACTTTCAGGATGGCCTGTATTTGATGAATCTACCTATATTTTTATGAAATCTTTTTATAAAAACTTATTAGATGGTAAAACCGCTTCAAAAGCTATTCGAGATGCTAGAATTGAACTAAAAAAGGAAATTGAAAAAGGAGAAAAAGATTTACCTCCTTGGAAAATTTTATGTACTGCACCTTTTAGATATTTTGGAAATCCATTTAAGAAATTTGTAGATACCAGACAAAAACCTGAAGAACCTGAAATTAAAAAGGCTTCAGATAGTCATGTAGATACTTTCGAATTATTCAAAGAAAAGGAACAAATTGATCAAATTCAGGATTTTATTAGCCCAAAAATTGATGAAATACAAGAATTACTCAAATATAATGAAATAAAAGATGCTCTTCAATTAGAAAAAACTGGAAAAATTGATGATGCTAAATCTAAACTAAAATTAATCCTAGATAATATGATAGAAAAAGTTCATAAACTATATGATTCAAAAGAATATGAAAAATCCGCTTTACTAGCTAAAGATTGCATAATTTTGGCTCAATATCCTCTTTTGAATGACCTTGAATGTCTTGCCGAACTTTATAATCTATATGCTTGTTCCATTGATGAACCACCTGTTAATGACCATGAGAAAGCCCTAAAATACTGGTTTAAAAGCTTCAAATTATTTGAGTTGGTAGACAATAAAACATGGCAAGCTCATGTCCTTACGAATATAGCCTATTATTATCAACAAAATAACGATTTTGATAAAGAATCAGAATTTAGAATTCTAGCTTACAAATTATATAAAGAAAGTAATAATATAATATGGGCAATTGATGAATTGATTAACATAGTTAAACTAAAAGATCAACAAAACAAGTTTAATGAGGTTATTGTTTGGTGTGAAAAAGGACTTGAGATCATAAGAACAATAGATAAAAATAAAATGGATAAAAATAAAATTAATAAATTAGAAAATAATACTATTTTTTTACTTAGAAAAGTTGCTGATGCTTATAATTTTATAAACGACCATAATAAAGCATTGGAATACTATAAAAAGGGATTAGAATCGTCTACTGAACTCCCTGATATCCTATATTTTAAAAGACATATTGGAAATCAATATATACGCATTGAAGATTATAATAATGCATTAAAATACCTTGAGGACGGTTTAAAAGATGCTAAAGAATTTTCCAATCACCTTGAAATTTATTGGTATTATTGGAGTTTAAATGAATATTATCAAGCTATTAATGATTATAATACCGCCTATGATATTAATTTAAAGAGATTGCACGAATCTATTGAACTTGAAGATCATCAAAAAGAAGCAGATACACTTTTTGAACTTGCATATATCTCATACAATTTGGGCAATCACGATAAATCTATTGAATTTTACGAAAAATGCATCGATTGCATTAAAAAGTATAATGTTGATAATCCCCGCCTATATGCGTTGGCTCTCAGCAATCTTGGTGGAAATTATTTTACTATAAAAAATTTTAAGATGGCTTCCGAATTTTTACTTAAAGCAATTAACGAACTTGATAAAATTTCACTTCAAGATGTCCGAATTAATAAAGCCTGGGCATTAAGAAAATATGGAGATTGTCTATATTATTCTGATAAATTTCAAGAATCAGTCCAGCCATTCGTTGAAGCTATGGAACTATATGATGAATTAGGGGACCAGAATAATGTTGCAATCACAGCTCTTGATATCGCTGAATCCTATAAAAAATTAAATAAATTTGAGGAAGTTGCTAAATATTATCAAATATATCTTGAAATTGCTATCAAAATTAAGGATCATTACGCCGAAGTCCATGGAAACTTTGAAGTAGGATTAGCATATTATAATCTTAATAAATATTTCAAAGCTGAAAAATTTATTCGCCGTGCTATTAGCCTCTATTATGATTATAAAATTGATAATCAAAAAAATTTGGCACATTATTATTTTAAATTGGGGCAAATAAATCATGCTTCTAGAAAATACCAGGAATCTATTGATAATTTCCATCGCTCGCTAGATCTTTATGAAAAACTGAAAATTCCCTGGTCTATCTCTATTACATTTAAAATAATAGGTTTTGTTTATAAAGATATGTCGGATTATTTGAAAGCTATTGATTATTTCGTTAAAGCTTATAATTTATTTATCGCCCATGAATATTACGATGAAGCTGCTATCTGTTATGAACAAATTGGGATTTGTTATTCTTCAATTAATAAAAAGGATCTAGCTATTGAATATTTTCATAAAGCAATTGAAAATTTTAATAAAGCAGGTCAAGAACATGAAGCTGCTTATGTTTATACTAAAATTGGGAATACTTATTATGAAATAGGTACTGATTATCTCAAAAATGATAACTCTAAATATATTGATCAATTTCAAAACGCTATAAATGCCAATGAAAAATGTATTGAAATAATGAAAAAATATGGGGACTCCAATAAAAATTTTGCCATCTCTTATAGAAACATAGCTAATGCATATGCTAAAATTCCAAATAAAATTGATGATTCAATACATAATTACGAAAAATCTATTGAATTATATCTCCTAGATGACGATTTTACTGGGGCTGGCGATATATACCAATTAATTTCTGAATTATACTCCCATTATAAATTATATGATAAATCAATTGATTCTCTCAAAAAAGCAATAGAATTCTATGAAAAAAGTGAATTACTCATTTCTATTGCCTTCTGCTATCATTTACTCAGTCAAATTTATTCTAAAATTAATGATTATTCTAATGCAATCATTATGTTTAATAACTCTATTGAAAAATATGATTCGCTTGATCGTCGTGATAAAGTCGCCCTTGTCCTTCAGGATAAAGCTCTCGCTTTGATAGCACAAAATAAGAACAAAGATGCTTTAACTTTATTAAATGAAGCCCTTACTATTCTTAACAACCTTAATCTTCCCGCTCATGCTAAAAAATGTAAGAAAATAATCGATAAATATTTTAATTGATTTTTAATATTTTCTATTGCAATTATTGAGGTGTCTCTCTAAATGAAAAATGAAATGAAAGAAAAAAAATATCACCTAAGAGCTATTAAAACTCATGAAAAATTCAATATTTCGGGCTATGAAAAAGGCAAAAAAGCTTTAAACAAGCTTGAAGAAGAAATATAAAATTATTTGACCACATTCACACCAATTATTTTTATTTGAATCACTATTAAAATTGAGATAATTCTATCTATACTTTTTTAACTTTTTTAATAGATATTAAAGAATCCTTGTGAATGCCAATCTTCTAAATCATGAGTCTGATAACAGTTATTTATTTCATTTAATGTATCTCCATCAAAAAACCATGATGGGTTGTCCCAACTGTAATTAGCGGGATCAGTATAGCCAGTGGTGTGGTTATAGCGAGCTAAACCAAAATGGAGTATACTACCACTTGAGGGAGTGGTAATTATTGTCTGATTTTGAATCATTGATTTTCCTACAGCAATAGATTCGTTCAAAAAACCCAGTAATTCAGTTGAATTAAAAGGTTGGGATGTAATTAATTCAAATCTTATCCAAAAAGATGGATTTAACATAAAATCAATTCTTAAAAGATTACTTGATGCATTTACAAAAATGGATGAACAATTGCCTGAATAAGGTATTAGTACCTCTGTTTTTCCTGTGATATTGAAATCCAAATCCTCGTGGATAAATTCCGTACTGGATGATTCATTTTTGGGATTTGGGACTCCAAAAGGTCGAATTGAGGATATATTGGTAAGATTTTCAAATAAATTATACAGCTTTGGAACTTTCCAATCAATAGGATTATTGAACATCACAAGGTCATATATCCGATCTTTTGTATCGGGCCCAAATATTTGTTTATGATAGTGTTTATTTAAAGCAATATAATCTTCATTTGATAAATAAAATGCGGGATTGGTTCGATAATAATCTTCATAACTAACTGAAAAATTGCGCTTCATTACATCCCAATGGATATGTCCTCCGCCTCCTCGTAATACTCCAATAACCTGACCTTTTACAACTTTTTCATTCTTACTTACAAAAACACATTTCTCCATCTCTTCTATTGTCATGTTCTCTATTGGCTCAAAAATATGCGTTATTTCCCAACAATTATCAATTTTCAAATTTACTTGATATTTATTGCCACATATACCTATCCATACTCCACCAACTGTAGCATTAATACCTGCAATCACATAGGTATTATTTGCCAAATTCAAATCTATTCCTTGATGTGGTTGCCAACCTATTTCACCTCCAAAATCTATCAATGTTCCCCAACGACTCCCAAAACTAAGAATTTCACTAATATTATAAACCGGCAAACTGATCTGAATCATATCACAATTTGTGTTTGGATTTTCATTTTTAATTTTAAATAAATACCAAACTATAGGTACTATAATAAATGCAGAAACTATTATGATCATTAAAACAATAATTTTTCCTTTTTTAGACATTAATTTCACATTTTAATATATATTGCTTATTACTAATACTTCAATCTTGTTTTATCCTTAAGAATCTTTTTAATAAACAATGATTTCTAATAAATATTTACTTTGGAAATTCAGATCATTTGCATTCTAAAGTCCTCTATAAATTGATACCACACCAATTGCAATTAAAATCATACCTATAATAACGAAAATTGGAGTCCCATAATGAATTACATAAATATTTATATACTGAGTTATCATATAAGGCTCCGGATTGTCTCCTGCTACACCTAAAACAAAGAATAATAATCCTAAACTTAAAATAAACCAGACACCCCGTTGACCGCTAAATTTTTTTATGCCAAGTGCAGCAAACATAATTATTGGAACAACAGCCACTATTAAGAAAAATATTATCAATAAAATGAGGACGTCGATATTAAAATAAATTAAAACGCTTAAAATTTCTTGAACAATAGTAGCTATTGAGAAAATATAAAGAGATTTCTTATTAAGAAAAATTGTTTCCGTAACAAAATAGAAATATACAACTGCACTCCATGAAATAATAATATAGGCAAGTCTAAGTATTAAATTAAGCCCTGAAATTGTAAAATTACCTGAAATAACACATTCTATAATATCATAATAATTCCCTACATAATATCTTCTTATAGTTTCAATTAAACGAGCCGTTCCCCAACCTAAAAAAAATATGGTCAACCCTGAAAAAAATAATTTTGACTCTCTTGAACTTTTTATTAATTTATTTAAAAAATATAGTCCTAAAGTATAAAATATTCCAGATGTGATAAACCATAAAATTGGTTCAATAATTAGATCAACAAATCCATTCATAACCCATCACTTAAATAAAAGTTCGTTTAATTATTTAAATTACAACCTTAAGAGAAACCTTAATACCTAATTAAATCTTATACTATTTAATCAGAAAAATTTTTCCTTTTTAATTCCCTCATTAAGTTTCTTCATTATAAAATTTAAAATAATTCTTGACTAATTTGTAAAATTTATTAAAAGAAATGTGAGATAAAAATTTTTAATTAAAGATTTTAATGTTAGCAAATTCCAGAAGATCCATATTAATTCACGAATCTATTCAGAGTAATAGAGTTAATTTTTTTACGATATAGATAATGAGATTTTAATTATTTAATAAAATTCCCCGTTTTTTAAACTTACCATTTTTTTGAATTATTTTAATCGTGCCTTTAATTCCTCATATGTCATTGTATTCCTATATTTTTGGTCCTTCCATATCTTTCTGAAAAAATAAAAATATTCATACAAATCCAGCTTATCTCGCGAATAAATCA
>CAZYEE010000178.1:0-3563 GCA_964646355.1 uncultured archaeon
CCTCTCTATTATAAAGGAGCAATGGGAAATGTTCTCATTTTTGACCTCACAAACAGGTCTTCATTCGATCATTTAGAAAAGTGGTATAATGAGGTTCTTCAAAACTGTGGAAATATTCCAAGCATCTTAGTGGGGAACAAATCAGATTTACCAGATCGAGCTGTTTCTACAAGTGAAGCGCAGGCATGGGCAGCGGCACATGGTATGAAGTATTTTGAATGTTCAGCAAAAACTGGGGAAAATGTAGGTGATGTTTTTGCGGAATTGACAAGAATTTTAATAACAGGTCCTCCTGAAGCAGCAGCGCCGGGAGTTTCAATTATTTCAACAACTCCAACACAGGAGCCTACTTCAAGACCGAGTCCAGCTGTATCAGAGCCTAGTTTTGCAGATCCGCCGCCTACTCCAGCGCCAGCGCCTTCGTTTGCGACTCCGCCGCCAAAGCCAGCTACACCCTCGTTCACAGCTCCGCCACCAAAGCCAGCTACACCCTCGTTCACAGCTCCGCCACCCAAACCAGCTACACCTTCGTTCACAGCTCCGCCGCCAAAGCCAGCTACACCCTCGTTCACAGCTCCACCACCCAAGCCAGCTACACCCTCATTCACAGCTCCGCCACCCAAACCAGCGGAATTTGTTACGAAACCAGCATCGATTTCACCACAATCGAGACCTACAATAGAAAAGCCACCTTTAGAAGCCACATCACCCATGAAACCAATTCCTATTGAGGAGTCAAGTGATACTGCGCTTGATGAAGCATTAAAGTTATTAGAAGTTGAGGAGCCTGAGAGAAGTTTTGCTCCAGAGCAGCCAGTACCAATAGAAGAATCACTTGAACCAAAACCATTAGAAATCCCGGAGGTAGAAGAGGCGATTCCGATAGAAGTTCCAGAACCGATTCCAATCGAAGAAATTGAACCTATTCCGATAGAGGAGCCACAACCTATACCTATTGAAGAGCCGGAACCTATTGCAATTGAAGAGCCGCAACCAATTCCAATAGAGGAAGCCAAGCCAATTCCTGTTGAGACATTAGAACCGATTCCAGTAGAGCAGCCGGAGCCTTCAAAGGAACAATTTGTACCATTTCAACCCGAGATTAAATCAAGTCCTGATGAGCTTTCATTAGAGGAGATAAAACCGATAGAAATTCCAGATGAGACTATTGAATTAGATTTGCCCAGTCCAGAAAGTATTTTACAAGGGGAGTCCAAGCCAGAAATAGCTGGAAAAACTGAAGAGGAGCGTTCTATTTTCGGAATACCAGTCGCCCAGGAGAAAGGTGGATTTACTCCATTTACAGCTCAGGAAACGGAAAGTATGAAGGCAGCGAGTGCTGCGCATGCACCACAAGCGAGTTCGGCATCTGAAGCGATTGAAGCGACAGATTTGTTTACTGCACTTTCTCAAAAGAAGAAAGAAGCTCCAGCTAGGAAAGCACCAAGATTTATTCCCTTTATTCCAACAGCAGAAGGAGAATATGAAGATATTGCATTAGAAGCTGTTATAAAAGATGAGAAAGAAATTGAGACTACAAAAATGATAAAATGTCCAGGTTGTGGTAGAGAGATTCCTGCAGATTGGAAGTTCTGTACATATTGCGGGACGCTTTTAAAGTAGAAATAGAGAATTTTTTAGGAATAAGCTTTTTTTCTTTTATTATTTGCTGATTTCATGGGTCTAGCAACAAGTTTAAATTTTGTGATTAGAGTTAAGAGAGGTATAAACATCAATATAATACTATTTTAAAGGGAAAGCTGACAATGAAAGAAGATATAATAGAGAAAATAAAACCATTGGTATTAAAAAATGCGTTAAATCATAAAGGTAGGGCCAACGAAAAAGCGGTATTGGGTATGTTTTTAGGTGAGAATAAAGAATATAGAACAAAAGTGGCAGAAATTAAAGGGATTATTGATAGAGTAGTAGAAGAAATTAATAAATTATCGTATGAAGAGCAACAAGTATTATATAGGGAATTAACAGGAGAGGAATTGAAAGAAAAAGTCATCGAGAAAAAGAAGGAATTGCCCCCATTACCCAATACAGATAAATATGAAAAAGTAGTAATGAGGCTTGCACCATTTCCAAGTGGACCACTTCATATTGGAAATGCAAGAATGGTTATTTTGAATGACTATTATATAAAAAGATATAATGGTAAATTATTATTAGTTTTCGATGATACGATAGGTTCTACTGTTAAAAGCATAGTCCCAGAAGCATATGATTTGATACCCGAAGATTTACAATATTTAGGAGTAAAATGGCATGAAAAATTGTATAAATCGGATAGAATTGGAATAACATATGAGTATTGCAAAAAATTAATTGAAATGGATAAGGCATATGTTTGTACTTGTGATGCTCAAAAATGGAGAGAAGAGCATAGAAAAAAAGGTATTGCTTGTATTCATAGAAATAATGATATATCAACAAATCTTGAAGAATGGGATAAAATGTTAGAAGGGGTTTATAATGAAGGAGAAGCTGTTGTTAGATTAAAAACTGATATAGCACATCCGAATCCTGCACTAAGGGATAATGTTATTATGAGAATTTCAAATAAAATTCATCCAAGAGTTGGGGATAAATATAAAATTTGGCCATTGCTTGAATTTTCATGGGCAGTTGATGATCATTTGCTTGGAATCACGCATATATTAAGAGGTAAAGATTTAATACATGAGGATAAATTAGAATCAATTATTTGGGATTTTTTTAATTGGCCGAAAGTTGAGTTTATTCATTATGGGCTTATTTCGTTTAGAGGGCTTAAGTTGAGCAAAACAGAAGCTCGGCTAAACATTGAAAAAGGGGTTTATGATGGCTGGAGTGATCCTAGAATTTGGAGCATCCAATCATTAAAAAGGAGGGGAATATTGGCTGAAAGCATAAGAGAATTAATATTGGATTTAGGTTTAAGCCTTGCTGATATAAAATTAAGTACTAAAAGTCTATATGCAATAAACAGAAGTAAGATAGACCCCATTGCAAATAGATACTTCTTTGTTCCAGATCCACGAATTCTGACGGTAGAGAACGTAGAGGAAAAAGATTATGAAATTCAGATTTACTTACACCCTGATGATCCAGAAAAAGGAACTCGAACAATAAAGGTAGAAACACATAATAATAAATTAGAACTATATATCTGGGGAGAAGATGCATCTAAATTAAAAAAGGATGAAGTATTGAGATTAAAAGATTTTATTAACATAAAAATTATTGATGTAGAAAAACTCAGAGCCACATTGATACCGGGAGGAATTGATGAATTCAGGGAACATGCAAATAAATTGAATACTAAATTAAAAATAATTCAATGGGTTCCTAAAAATGAGAATATTCAAATAGAAGTAATTGGTGAACATGGAGAAAAAATAGAAGGACTTGCAGAGATCAATTGTACGAGTTTTAAAGTGGATCAAATAATACAATTTGAGAGATTTGGTTTCTGTAGAGTGGATCAGGTAGAGCCCAAGATAAAATTATATTTTGCACATAAATAAAATAAGTAGAATCAATTAATGAAGTAAGAATAAACTAATGAATATTCA
>CAZYEE010000178.1:3663-8366 GCA_964646355.1 uncultured archaeon
TATTCATTAATATAATAAGGATTTTAAGATTCATTTTTCAATATTTTCACTATTTTTGGCAGAACTTCACCTATTTTTGCGTTAATAACCACATTAGCATAAACATCTTTTGGAGTAGGTTGCATATTAATAATAATTAATTTTCCATTTGATTGAAGAGTAAGAAGGGGAAGATGGGCTGCGGGAGTAACTACAAGTGAGGAGCCAAGGATAAGCATACAATCTGCCATTCTGGAAAATTCAACAGCTCTATTTAATGCATCAGAGGGTAGAGGTTCACCAAATAGAATGGTATCAGATTTAATAATACCATTACAATTATCTTTTTTGCATAAAGGTGGTAATTCACCATTTTTTACCCATTCAAGTACTGTTTTTCGGTGGTATTTAGCCCCACATTCCATACAATGTGCAGTAAAAATAGTTCCATGGAGTTCGATTACATTGGAATTTCCAGCTTTTTGATGTAAATTATCAATATTTTGTGTGATTACAGCTTTTAAATATCCCATTTTTTCCAATTCAGCAAGGCATTTATGTGAAATGGAAGGTTTAGCATCAAGTATTAAATTACCAAGCCCATTTGGATCTAACGCTCTTTCCCAATAAGCTGCGGGGTTTTTTAAGAAAGCTTCAATGGAGGCATATTTCATGGGATCGACTTTAGTCCAGAGACCTGTTCCAGGAGAGCGGAAATCAGGAATACCGCTTTCTGTTGAGATACCAGCTCCTGTAAGAGCTACAATAAATTTAGAATTTTTAATAATATTAGCAGCTAGTTTTATTTTATCTTCCAATTTCATAGCCATTTTATTTTTTTTCCTCACCTAACTTTTCTCTTACTTTTTCCAAAACTTTGGGGAGAATTTCGCCAGCCTTACCTCTGATTACGAGGGTCGCCCTAGAATCAAAATGTGTATCAGCTGCGCCTCCCCAATTAATTATTACGAGATTAGCATTATGCATTAGAGCCCTAGCGGGGAGTGTATTGATAGGTGCTACAACAAGAGAGGAACCAACAACAATTAACAAATCACATTTATCAGCATGCTCATATGCAGCTCGGATTGCTTTTTCAGGTAATAATTCACCAAACATAACAACATCAGGTCTTAGGACGCCCCCACAATAATCACAGCTGGGAACCGCTTCACCTTTCTCAAAGAACTTTTCAGCTAATACCCATATATCAAAACGACGTCGACAATCCATACAATAACATTCTCGTAGATTTCCATGAACTTCAATAACATTTTTTGAATGTGCTCTTTGATGGAGTCCATCAATATTTTGAGTAATGATAGCTTTAATTAATCCCATTTTTTCCAATTTAGCCAACGCTCTATGTCCCTTATTTGGTCTTGCAGAGAAAATTGTGGGCGCTAATTTTTTTGCTAGTTCAAAAAAGCTCATTTGATTCTGTTCAAATGCATCAATTGATCCAAATTCAATAGGGTCCACCATTTCCCATAATCCAGTTCCAGGGCTTCTAAAATCCGGAATGCCACTTTCTGTAGATATGCCAGCACCAGTTAATACAATTGTATATTTAGATTTAATTATTAATTCCGCCAGTTTTTCTATCTGTTCTTCGGACATTCAAATCAACAATCTATAAAATTGAAATTAGCAAAATTATAAATTTCTTTTTTATATAGTATGTTTATTAAGAATTTATGTTTGATTTAATTTATTTTTTTATACTCCAAATTATTTAAAGGGATAATAAATAAAATGAAATATTTATTGGTTTTCTAACAATATTTCCAAGAAAATGAGGATATAAATAATTTTGTTTAAATCAGAACGAACCATATAATGATTGGTTTATCATAATAAAATAAATCAGATGAACAGGAATAAACATTGAAAAAGTTATCATTTTTCTTAAATTGGAGTAAAAATGTTAATAGAAACAGAATCATCTTCCTGTTTTCAATAGAAACTATTCTTTAACTATTTATCTTTATTCTTATAAATTTATAAATTGTTAATTTATGACGAATTAATAACTATGTTATTTCAAAAAAATTATAGGAATTTTGGCTTCTAATCCATTATATTTAAAAATTTTTAAATTAAAATATAAAACTAAAAAGTAATTAATCATATTTTATTAATTAAAAAGCATGGTAATCAATATGGCAAAAATACAACTAATTGGACCATTAGAACAAGAAGTAGGAATAAGTGAAGTTTATTATGATGGTGAAACTATAAGAGATGCAATTGAACAATTTATAAAGGATTACAAACATAAATTGAAAAAATTTATAGATCCAAAAACAGGCTTTTTAAATAAATATTTAATGATTTTAGTAAATACGAAAAACGTATTATTTCTAGAGAAAAAATTAGACACCAAACTAGAGCCGGAGGATCATATTATTATTGCATTGCCTATTGGTGGAGGATAATAGAGGAATATTTGTTGAAAATGACTTATTTTTCAAGGTCTATTTTTTTAATCAATTTACTGAAAGTAGTTGCCAACATTATAGATCCGATATATTCGTTTATTGGTCCAACTCTTGATGTATCAATGATAACAAAGCCCTTTAAATATGGTTCGATATAGATTGCACCGTGTGAGAAACCTCCACCCAAGTGAACTAATGTTCTATAAATGAGATTACCAGATATACCATCAGGTGCCATAATAAAATTGCTTTCTTTAATAGCTTCTTCAATTAAAATTTCTGAATGAAAGATATTTGTATAGCCCATTTTTTTCAGAGTTTTGACAGCTTTAATAGCGCTTTTTATACTTTTTCTAATAAATTTAGCACGGGATATGTCGGTCATGCGCCCTCCAGAAAGTACAGCGATACTGGGCTCAATACCAATATCTTTAAGTATTTTTGAACCTTGATCGATAAAAAAGATCTTTTCCTTAGAAGTTCTACCCTCGTCGATCCCAACTGGAGCAAAAAAGAATTCTCTCCCTGAAATGTCTTCTAAGATTGCAATACGGGAAATTTTTTTAATATTAAGTTTTTCCTTCACTGTTTTTAAAAATTTGCTCGAACTTATAGTACCCCTAACAATACCATCAACCTTTTTTTCAATTAATAGGTCAAGTGCTTTTGTACTTGGATTATTTGTCTTAATTATTTTTACCTTTTTATTAAACATCTCAGGTTCTATTTCTAGGATATCTCTACAAACCAATACAATATTAATAAACTCATATTTTATATAATAATCTACAGCACTTTTTATTCTATCTAAATAATTTTCGTTGATACTTACACCAAATGCAATTGTAGATTTTGCGTCTAATCCAATGCTTTTTATTTTTTCCATGATTTTCATATTAAAAGACCATATAATCTATAGAAAATTTATTAAAAAAAATCAATAAATAAAGATTATTGGATAGTTATTATTAGACTTTTTATATAATTATATTTAAAATGATTATGGAGAAAAGGATTGAAAAAAGACGAATTTGATAGTTTTATAAATAAGGAAATTGATATTTTATCTAATACGCTTCCATCAGTTATTTATGCAAAAAATTACGATGTAGTACCTTCAGACATAGAATTTGCAGCAATATTTACCTTTTTGGAATATGAAAGGAGGAGAAATGATAAGTTAAATAAAGGATTTTATGTTTCATTTGTAAAATTTTTATGGCCTATTATTATAATACAATCAGACCCTGAAAAATATTTGTTTATAGATAGGTTAAACTTTTTTTCACTGCAATTTAAAATTTATGAAACAAATGAATTGCCTCAATTAAGTAAATTAAAAGGGAGTGATGATAAAGATCTGAATATTATAAATAGGAATATTGAATTTGTTAAAAAAATTTTAAATGATATTTATGCGTATAATAAAAAAATTAATGGATTAATTGAGCCCGAAATAGTAAAAGGTATATTAGGACTTATTAGACTAGGTAATCAAGAATATTCAAATTTTGGCACAAAATTACAGTCAGATATAGAATATTCAAATCCGAGCAAAATAACTAAAGAATATTCAGAATATATAAAAAAATTTGAGGAATTGATAATAGCTTTTAATGGAGTTAAAAACTATTTTGATAACTGTATAATACACATAAACGATTTAATAACAGATCTCAACAACGATAGGGTAAATAGAAAATATGAAAAAAAGACTATCGATTTAGACACATTATACATTACTAGAAAAAAATTGCAAGAAATTATCGATAGAATAAACCACTTATTACGATTAATTACAACTGAGCGGAATAATTTAAACAGATGGTCAGTTTCTGGCACAAAATTTGGTTTAATTCTTCCAGTAATAAAAATCTGGTTTCCACTATATGTGGCTGAAATAAAGATGGATAAAAATAATATTCAGTGGATAGTAGTTCCACCTCTAATAATGCAACCAAATACAGAAAGAGAAATACCAATCGATGTATTTCATCCATCATTCCTTACTTCAATGAAAGATAGAATTGAAAATAATTTTAGATATCTTTTAAAATATATACCTAAAAGCAGCAAGATTAATTTATTTGAAGAATCTTCGATCAGCAAATTAATGATAGATGGATTTGAAAAATTGGTTTCTGAATTTAATTTTCAGCCTAGACTTATAGAGCATGTTAAAAATAAATGGCTAGAAAATTTAAAATTAGTAAAATGAATATTATTGTTCTAAATTATAATAATATTGTAGAATAAAAATAAATGAACTATAAACAAGTTTTG
>CAZYEE010000179.1:0-8360 GCA_964646355.1 uncultured archaeon
TATTTATTAGAATTTTAAATAATGAATTGTTTATTTTATAAATTGTATTATTTATGTATGTAAAATTAACAATTGGATAGAAATATCCCAAAAAAGGCCCTACATTTATTTTTGATATCTTTTGAATTGTTTGTCCGTAATATAATTCCTCAACAGTCCCATTTATTTCTCCAAATGTATAGTTTAAAGGCCCTATTTCTAAAGCCGAATAATTAACATCATCTACTGTTATTTTGGTATTATAAGATAAACTTTCATTATGAGAAATTGGCGCGCTTGAATTTATAGTGATTTTGCTCCTAAAATATTCATTTGTAGTATATTTAACCCATGAACCTGAATTTACATTATACATAAGTTGTTGTGTAGCATTTATTTTAATCGCTAAAGATGTAAATGTAAACGTAAGAATCAATAAGATCAAGGCTAAAAATTTTATTTTTTTCAATTATTTTTACACCAAATTTGGGTTTATTAATTCTAATTTAAAGTTCATTAACTTTAATTTAAATTAAAATAATTTATAATAATTTTTTTTAAATTTATATTGGTATCGTCCTTTTATTATCTCTTTAATTAGTAAATACATTTTTTATAGATTACTCTTAAATCAATCTTTGATGATTTAAAAATTTTCTATACTTTTTGCATTAATTTCTAGATAAACTATGTTTAAACAAAATTTAGTCGGAATAGAATTTATGTTATAAGAAATGTCAATATAGGTTTTAATATTATAAATCCTATATATAGATGTATCTATGTTTGATAATTATTAATGAAATTTTTATTAAGGTATTGATCCAAATGAATAAATATAATTATGATATTATAAATAAATACGGGATTCCTATTGAATTTATTGAAAAAGCAGAAAAATTGGCTTACAAACTATCAAATTGGGAAAAAACCTCCCGTATTCTTGTAATTTCCCATCGAGATGGTGATGGAATTTCTGCTGCAAGTGTATTATATCAATGTCTAAAAGCATTAAATTTCACAGATTTTCATATTAGAATTTTATTGTCTCCCGAAATTGATGAATTATTAGAATATATTGGCGAATTAAAACCCGATTATGTCATTACAGCTGATATTGGGGCTGATTTCGGAGAAATATTGTCAAAAGAAGTTAAGGATTATATCATTACAGACCATCATCCTAGTTCTAATAATAAATATGGACCTAATCAATTAAACCCCATCGAATTCGGAATAAATGATGAAGATGAAGCCAGTGGATCCACAACTATATTTATGCTATTTTATCCACTATTTGATAAAGAATTTTGGTCCAGTTCAAAGGGTAAAATAGTTCTCTGTTATGCCATCTCAGGAGCTATTAGTGATTTTCAAATGCGCCCTAATAAGAATCCTGCAAGCGTTAATAAATTTGTCTTAAATATCGCATTAAATAACAATGCAATAACTGTAAAAAGGGATATTTGTATATTTGGTCGATCTCTATATCCAGTTTATTTAGCCATTCATTATTCAAACATTCCAGGATTTGAAGATCCCGAACTCGCCAATATAATTATTAATAAAGAGATTGATGGAAAAACATCTGAGGGTATTTGGAAAAGAATTGTAGATTTAAGAGATGATGAGAAAGCAAAATTAATGGAAATTATTACACGTCGTTTGATAGAATCCAATATATGTCGTCCAAGTCAATATATTAAAAATGAGTTAATAGGATGGGTATATGATCTGGTAGGATTAAAGGGTTTTGATTGCACTTATATAGACGACCGTAGATATACTCTAGATGCACGAGAAATTCTTCATAAGGTCAATTATTGTTGTAGACGTGGATATTCTAACCTTGCCTTGACTCTTCTTAATAATAAAAGAATTGATCCTTTCGTTAAATTTCAAATTGAGAGTTTCCATAAAGAAGGAGATACCGAGATTGCTACGGCTCTAGAATTATTCAAAAAAGGCGAAATTCCATCTAAATCTTGGAATGGAAAAATATATCTCATCGATTTTACAGGACATATCTTTTATGATGAAGTAGGTGTAGTAGCAGGTGTGATAATGAAATCTAATAAGGATATTCATATCATTTTAAGTGCATGTGAAAAGGAAGATGGAAATTTAAAATTAAGCGTAAGAGCTTCTGATTTGATTTGGGAAAGTATTGATCATACTAATAATATTTCAGATGGTAGAAAAATTTTTGAACAATTTAAACAAAAATTTCCTGATGATATTAAATACGGTGGCCATAGATGGGCTTTTAGTAGTTACATTAAACGGTCACTATTAGATTCTATTTTTGAAGAAACAAAAGAATATTATCTCAAATTAAGACATCCAATAAAGAAAATTCCGCTCATTAAACTATAAAAATCATCTGAAAATTTTTTAACTTACTGATCTGTTATAAATTTCAATAATTTTAAAAAATAAAATTTTTACATTTCTGTTTTTTTAAAGATTCTTAATTAGTTTATGAAATTTACTCGTTTTTTAGGTATCTTTTTTATTCAAGCTGTATTTTAATTTTAATAATTAAATTTGAATATCCATTATGATTTTATATTAAATACCTCTAATATTAAATAGCTTTTAGTTATTTTAAATATAAACTATATTCATTAAAAATGGAGAGTCTATTATGGCAAAATTAAAATTATTAGATAAAATTGATGAATATAATAATACTGTGATGAAAAAAATCATAGAAATTCCAGGAATCGAAAGAGATTCATTAAGACAAATTACCTATACTACTGAACAGGTCGAACAATCTAAAAAAGAAAAAGAAGATTTTTTAAAAAGATTTTCCGAATTTATACCTAAAGCAGAAAAAATACTAAATGAAAATAAAGAAGAAATTCAGAAAAAATATGAAGAATGGAAAAAAACAGACACCCCTCCAAAAACTACTTTGAAAGCAAAACTTCTTCTTGTAGGTGCAATTATCTCATCGGTAGTAGCATCTCTTTTACCAGTAATCGCGGTGATTTTAGAAACTTATGGGTTTGTAGGAGCTACATGGATTTCTGCTGCAAGTATCCCTGAAATTTTTGGTGGTTCAGCATTGCTTAATCGATATGATGTAGCAAAAGCTAATATTAATAAAGATTATGAAAATTGGAAAGAAAAAGGTGATCAATTATTATCTCAGATTAATTCAATTGATAAAATGATTGATACTATGTATGTTCTAAAATTTCGTATTGAATTTTATGTAAATGATGACAATATTATGGTTAATGAATGGACTTTTCAATCAGTAATGAAAGAAGCTGAATTATTAATGGAAGCAATTTTAAATATCTAAAATATCACCTATTCATTTTTTTTAAACATTCTTTAAATAATCCAAAACATCAAATCTTTTATTAATATCAGTTTACAAACAATATCTATAAAAAAAATTATATTAAACCTATTAACAATTTCTAAGAAGGTTATATGTAATGGGAAAGAAAAAAGGAGCACCAAAAAGTTCAAAACCTAAAGCAGGCCAGATTCGTGCAAGTCATATCTTGGTCGAGAAATTAAGTCAAGCTGAAGCAATTCTTGAGGAATTAAATGATGGTGTCAGTTTCGAAAAATTAGCAAAAGAACATTCAATTTGTCCATCGAAAAAAAGAGGTGGAGATCTGGGTATCTTTGGTAAAGGACAGATGGTTCCTGAATTTGAAAGGGCAGCTTTTGCACTAAAAGTCGGTGAAATCTCCAAACCTGTAAAGACCAGATATGGATATCATATTATCAAAAGAACTGCTTAAACATCTTAAAGTTATTTTATATTTATTGATAAGTTTTTTATCTAAGGTTGATTTTTTTTTCAATATCTTATTTTTTAATTTTTAAGAATTAAAAAATTAAAATTTAGAATTGAATCAGTATTAAATCAGAAATGATATTAAAATTAAAATTAAAACTAAAATCAATTAAGAATTAAAAAGAAATAAAAAATAGGTAAGAATTTAATTAATAGAAATATAAAAAAGTATAAAATTTTAGAACATAAAAAGTATTGAACCTATCGGAATAGTCAATAACAAGATTACAAAGAAAACAATACTAGCTATTTTTCTTGATTTCGACAGAGGTGTAACATCATTTAATGGTCCAGGATGGGTTAAATTAAATCTAGAGAATGCAAGGACAAGTATCGCAAATATGAAATTTATGAGAAATAATATAAATAATGCTATATATGCTACATATTTATAATATTTTTCGCCAAATAGTGCTCTACTTACATGTCCTCCGTCTAATTGAGAGATTGGCATTAAATTCAATCCAGTCACAAAAAATCCAATCCATGCAGCAAACGAAATTGAATGCAATACATTTACATACATTGTAGAATTGTTAAATGCTATTAAGTTTAATGCAGTCGGGGAAACAGCTGGAGGATTTTTAATTAAAATCCATGAAAATATATAAAATATAATAGGGTCTGGGGTTGTATTGCTTACATTTACCCAATCATTAACTGGAGGCCCTACTAACCAAGAAGGCATCTGCATGTAGATTGTATGCAATGAAGAGATATAATCCATTTTTAGAAATGTTCCTGATATTAAAAAACCAATAAGACCTACAATTAATGCTATTATAAAGCCTGCGAGTGGTCCAGCCAATCCAAGATCAAAAAGTTCATTACGGTTTTTTGGGGGCGTTTTTTGAATAATTATAGCACCCATAGTTCCAATAGGGGGGGCGAATGGTATAAAATATGGAAGGGTTGATTTTATTCCATAGTGTCGTGCCGCAATTAGATGCCCAAGCTCATGAATTCCAATTATTCCCATAATTGCGATGGCATATCCAATTAAGAATAGTATTCCTGTAATACTATTCAATGAATCAGGAAAATAGAGTGGATCCATTAATAATATAAAATAAGAAGCTAATAAAACAGTTAAGCAAGTCGCAATTAATAATATAAAATTGATCCAAACCCTACTAGGCCCTCTCTTTTTCATCGGAAAAAATTTTAATGACAAAAATTTTTTAATTTCTACATCAATTCTTTCAGATTTTGGGATTTCTCTTAGTAGACCAAAAATATTCTTTTTTTCGACTTCTTTTTGAATTTTATTAAAAGCTTCACTTAACTTTTTAGGATCTTCAATTCTTTCAACGATGAAAGTTGGAATATTTGTTCCTAATGCAAAATAATCCTTCTTTATTACAAATTCCTTCTCTACAATCTTCCTTAATTCATCTAATGATAATGCAACTGGGTATAATATGCTAAAATCATCCAATATTAATCATCCAATGCGTGATTTAATAATTAATTTAAATACATGTGTATTAGAATTTAAAATATTTGTTGTAAATTTAATAATAAACAAACATCTAAATTTTTTTAATTCATTTGGTATAATTATCAAACATATTGTTTAATTAATTTTATATGATACTATTTGAATAAAACACATTTTCAATTTTTAATTATGCTATCAATAATTAAATTTGTGATCATAGAATGACGAGAATAAATGAGACTGAAAATGAATCCTGGAGAAAAAAAATAATATTTGGAGTAAGTATGAATGTTATCATTTTTGGATTAGTTAGTTTATTTACAGACTTTAGCTCAGATATGGTGAGTTCAGTTTTACCATTATTTTTACTCTCAATTGGCGCTAATGAAACTATTATTGGAATTATTTCAGGTGTTTCAGAAGCAACTGGAAATATTTTGAAAGGGGTGAGTGGGTGGATCAGTGATAAGATAAAAAGGCGAAAATTGCTTGTTACTGCAGGATATTCCATTTCCAATATATCAAAACCATTAATAGCAGTTTTCCCAAATTGGGAGACAACTCTCGTACTCAAATTCACAGATAGGATTGGTAAAGGTCTTAGGACATCTCCAAGAGATGCTATAATTGCCGAAAGTAGTGAAGGAACGAAAAAAACAGGTTCTGCTTTTGGGGTTCATCGTGCACTTGATACTTTAGGTGCAATTTTGGGCCCATTAACCGCTTCTATTCTAATGATTTATCTTCTAAGCATTACTACTAATATAACGCTTGTTTATCAATACATAATTGGTCTTTCATTAATTCCAGGGCTTATCGCAATAATTTTCGTTTTACTTGCAAGAGATCCACGTCGCGAAATTAAAAAAGCAGAGACCAATATTGAATTAAATAAAAATAATTCAATACAGAAATCTAATTCAACACAAGCCCCTAATTCCGTAAAATTTGATAAAAAATTTATTTCACTAGTTATTATAATGGCTGTTGCTGAATTTGCATCTATTGATCTTGCATTCTTTATAATTAGAGCACAAGATTTTATTTCATATCAATTTATCCCAATAATAGTTTCAATCTCTAATGTCGTTTATGTATTATTTTCTATTTATGGGGGTAGATTATCTGATAAGATTGGAAGAAAAAAGGTAATACTTACTGGATTAGGAATTTTATTAGTATGCTCTATTTTATTGATATTTGATTATCCAACCGGTGCAATTTTCCTTGTCCCATTTATTGTTGTTATTTTTATCTTATTTGGTGCTTATCACGGCTTTGTTGATCCTGTAGCAAGAGCAATGGTCTCAGATGCCGTAGGAAAAAATAAGAAGGATAAAGCATACGGACTATATTATCTTGTTATCGGAATTGTTACAATGCCTGAATCAATATTATTCGGTTTTTTTTATCAAACTTTCGGATTTAGTTTTGCTTTCACTTTTTCATCAGTATTTCTGGCAATTAGTATGACTATGTTTGCATTAAAAAAATTTAAATGAAAATCTGAAGTATTTTGGTGTATTTAAATGTCCGTATATTTAAAAGATGGACTTAAATTAAATCCCAACATTATTTTTTTAGCCCCCAATTCTTATATTCTTGGAAACGTTATCCTAGAAGATGAAACAAGCGTCTGGTTCGGCACTAATATTCGTTCAGATGATTCAAAAACTATAATAAAAAAAGGCACGGCAATTCTTGAAAATTGTTATATTGAGGATTCCATTATTGGTAAAAACTGTTTAATTTCTCATGGTTGCATTATTCATAAAGCTGTAATTGGTGATAATACTTTCATAGGTATAGGTGCTCGCATTTTAAATAACGCAACAATAAAAGAAAATTGTCTTATTGGTGCTGGTTCTATTGTATTACCTAATAAAACATTTGGTCCTAATTCTGTAATTGTCGGGAATCCAGCTCGGTTCCTTAGGCCCATTACTGATGAAGAATTAAAAATAACCAAATTAGGTGTATTGAAAATAAAAGAAAATGCAAAAAAGTATGCAAAACTTTTTAAGAATAACACCGAATAGAAATTAATAATGGACCCACTAATATTATCACTAACTCCCTTAAGACGGAATATGAGCCATGAAAAGTTTCTAAGCTATTCATTTCCAACTAATACGAAAGAATTTATTGAATTATGCCAAAAATTTATTTCTAAGACTGGATTGGCTATCGTAGAAACAGATCCTTATATGTCTATTTTTAGTAATATAGATAATGATACCTTATTTGAAAATTATAAAAATTTTCTTTTAGAACTTAAAGATAAATGTCCCGATCTATTATTTTGTACTAATTACCATGAAATTATCATCATAGATAGTTCCATTACTGAAAAAGAACTATTTCCGCTTCCTAAACATTCTATTGTATCTATTTACATAAATAGCTATTATAAAAATGGGAAAAAACATTTAATCGAACATGAAACCATCGTCGATAAAATTAAAGTTTGGCAAAATTTGGGATTAATTGTCATTCCAATTGTCTGCACCATCGAAGATATTAACTTTTTAGAGAAAATTATCGAAGATGGACTCATTTCTGAAAATTCATTCGTTTTATTTGAATTTTCTGGTAGTGGAAATTTACAGCCTTCACCTGAGAACTATAAATTAGTAAAAAGTAATATCAAAAGCCCTGTAAATATTATACTAGCATGTGAGGGACAAAATTGGGAAAATTTAGCCAGAACTGCTATTGTAAATAGTGATCATATCCGAATTGGTCTAAAAGACTCCCTAGCAGTTCAATCCAATGAACTTTTCTATGATAAAATTATCAGTATTTCCAGTGCATTCGGTAGATCTATTGCTAAATCTAACGAAATGAAAAAGATCCTTAAAATATATCCTTAAAATATTATAAAAATCACAACTCAATTATTTTATTGGATTTTTACATTCAACTGCACTTTTATAATACTTTTTACATAAATTTAAAAAATATCTAATATAAAATTAAACTAGTTCCAAAATCTATTCTATAATATATTATAATGAATTCAATTATAATGTTGGAGATTTCAAATTGTCTGAAGAAAATATTATTAAAAGAAAATTTGATGATATCGATATAGAACTATCCAGTCTTAATAAA
>CAZYEE010000180.1:0-8358 GCA_964646355.1 uncultured archaeon
GCAATTTTACACGATATTGGAAAATTTCAAACATACAATTATGATAATTTTTCAGGCACTATTTCAGAGAATGATTTGGAAAAATTGTTTGGACATATTTTTTTTACAGTAAAAATGATAGAATCTAAAATTGATCAAATTGAAGGTTTTCCAGATGATTTAAAGGCAAAATTAATACATATAATATTAAGTCACCATGGTAAACTTGAATGGGGCTCTCCGGTTATTCCAAAAACTCCTGAAGCATGTGTTTTACATTATGCCGATCTTTCTGATGCACGAGTAAAAGAGCTATTACAAGATATCAAAATAGTTGAAAGTGAGTAAAAAAAATCCATAAATTCAAATGTTTTTTAATTATAAACAAATAAATTCTGATATAACAATTTATTTTTTATCCATTTTTTAAGGTTTTAATAATTTTACTTGAATTATTCGATTTAAATATTAATTCAAGTAGCTCCTTTTAATTGAATTAATTCAAACAAAATTAATAAAAAATATGAAAATTTTCAACAAATTAGATATTCTATTTTAATTAGAATCTTTAAATTATATTAATTTTGAACAAATATTTTAGGTAAGCCTTAAAATTATTTTAATATTTAAAATATTTAAAGTATTTAAAGGTAATAATTTAGGTATAGCTTAATTTTCATTATACATTTTAGGATTACCTAAAAATTTAGTCTGTATTTTAGTAAAAGTTTAAAAATAATGGTCATTACTATAACAGCTAATAAAATTTTAGCTCACTATTGAAAAACCGAAGGTAATTCTAATGAATAGTAAAAATAATAATAATGAGAAAATTGAGGAATATTTACTACAAACACAGAAGAATGAACTAACGGTTTATCTTATTTACAAAAAATTGGCCAAAAAAATATCGAAAAAGAATTTGCAGAATAAAGAGATACTAGAAAAGGCTGCAAAGGAGGAGCTATCACATTATTTTACATGGAAAAAATATACAGAAAAAGATGTAAAGCCCGATCATTCAAAAATCAAAAAATTTCTTCGATTTTACAAGATATTCGGACTTTCTTATACTATAAAAAAATTAGAATGTGATGACGAATATTTTCATAATTTATACGAGGAGATTTCCAAAGTTATCCCCGAAGCTGAAAAAATAATAAAAGACGAGGCTAAACACGAAACGCAATTATTAATTTTAATAAAAGATGAAAGATTGGACTATGTTAGTTCAATAGTGCTAGGATTGAATGATGCTTTGGTAGAAATAACAGGCGCGTTAGTAGGTTTGACTTTTGCTTTTAATAATTCAATCTTAATAATAATTACTGCTTTAATTACTGGTATTACGGCAGCTCTCTCAATGAGTGCATCAGAATATTTATCGGTAAAAGCTGCAATCCATGAAACAAGAAAAATTCCATTAAAGGCAGCCTTATATACAGGTATTACATATATATTGACAGTATTCCTACTGGTTTTGCCATATTTAATGATACCATACATATATGTTTGTCTAGTATGCTCAATTTCTATTGGATTAATTTTAATTTTCATTATCACATATTATACTTCTATAATAAAAGGAGTATCATTTAAAAGAAGATTTATTGAAATGACATTGATTTGTTTAGGAATTGCGGGTATTTCATACCTTATTGGGCACTTTTTAAGAGTTGGATTAAATTTAAGCATATAAAAATAAAGTTTATTTAAAAAGTTAGAAAAATAAATCAAATTAATATAGTATAGATGAAGAATTGCATAAAAACATAAAAAATAAAAACAAAAAATAAAAACTAATATTTTTTTTAAAAGTTAAAGATTTGATCTACTATTCTAATGAACTTTATTAGATTATTCCAATACATTATCAAGTATTTCTAGTATATCTACTATCTTGATATCAGAGTTTGTTTGTTCTACAGCTTGGGCCAGATTCATTTCGCAAAATGGGCAGACTGAAGCGATTTTTTTGACACCAATTTTTTCTGCTTCTTTAAGTCTATCAGTAGCAATTTCTATTGCTTTTTCAGGGAAAGATGATTTAAGTCCACCTCCAGCACCGCAGCACCATGAATTTTCTCGGATACGTTCAAATTCTACTAGCTCAAGACCTGGCACGGCTTTTAAGAGATTTCGGGGTGCATCATAAACCTCGGTGCCCCTACCAAGATGACAGGGATCATGATAAGTAATTTTCTCTTGAACTTCTTTTTGTAATTTGAGTTTTCCTTCTTTCAGTAATTGTTCAAGGTATTCGGTTATATGAACAACTTCAAAAGGTAGTTCTTTATTTACGATATTTGGATAGTCAACTTTTAAGGTCTTATAACAACCAGCGCAATGAACTAAAACTCTTTTGGCTCCTGTTTTTTCTATCGCCTCAATATTCTTCTTAGCTAATTCAGTGGCAGTTTTTAGATCACCAATTCTTAAAGCGATTGATCCACAGCATACTTCATTTGGATGAAATATTGTATAGTCAACGCCGATTTTATCGAGGACTTTAAAGATCGTTTTAATAAGTTCTGGCATTCTATAAGGTTCTGTACAGCCCATAAAGAAAAGGTTTTCAGCAGTTTCTGGGAATTTACGACCTTCAAGCCATTTAATTCTATCTTCGTGTGGCTCAAAGTAAGGATTATTATTTTTATTAATAGAATCCATTAATTCAGTATGACGAGGCATTGCAAGGCCCAATTCAAAGAGATCGGCTCGAATTGCCTCCCAGACTTTTACATGATCGATAAAATTATTTACAAACAAGTCAATGCATTCATGATAAGAGCCATGGCATATGATATGGCAGCTACCACAAGTAGTGCATAAATAAAAAAGTTCTGCAAGTTTTTTAGACGGTTCAATATGCCCTTCTAATAATCCAATTAAAATTCTGAGTCTGCCTCGCGCTGAATATGCATCAAATTTTGGCGAATGTTCATATGCCGGGCATACTTGCATTCTACCTACTGAATATCTATAAGCCTCTCTGCAATCTCCTATTCCGCTGCAGCTCCTAATCATGCTCTCTAATTTTTTAATATGTTTAAGAATCTCTTCAGACATTTTTCATCCCTACTCAAAATAATATTTTCCTTTACTTAAAATTCGATTTGGATCTAAAGTATCTTTTATAGAGGTCATAAAACTGTAAAATTCATCTGAAAATGCACTGACATCAATTAAAGCCCTAGAGAAACGCATTCCCGCCATATAAGGCATACCACCGGATTCAATGACCATATTTAAATAGCTTCGCCATAATTTTTCATTAATTTCATGGTATTCTGGTTTATTATAGACCGTTAGACCTGAATCTACTTCTACAGTAGTATGATCGCACAATAAAGAACTTCCAACTCCAGACATCGCTCGTACTTGATTTATTATTTCGGAATTTTCAGCCTCCCATTTTTCAAATTTTTTCATTAGTTCTGGATATTGGTGAACAGGTATATGGTGTTCTCCTGTTTGTGGTATTGATTCCTCTCCAATTACACCCCAAAATCCATGATAAATTTGCCAGTGCCCATTCATTTCATAATGCCATTTAGCAATATTTCCATCTTCAATTTCAGGACCGAATTCGGTTATTCCTTTTTTACTTAAAAATACTTCATCAACGATTTTTTGATTTGCTTCTAATGCTTCTTGCGATTCTGCTTCCATAGTATAGAACATTACTGCTCTACCTTTAGGATCGTGTTCTTTTATCGCTTTAAATACAACTATATCTTTTACAATTAATAGACCTTGAAACGCTTGCATTATTAACTCAGGAAAATAAAAAACATCATATAATCCCAAATCACCCTTTTTTCGTAATTCAAGGACAATTTCAGACCATAATTTATCCCCTTTTCTCCTGATTGAAAAAGTTTTATAAGCTCTATATTTTGGTCTTGGATATATTAATAAAGTAGCTTTTGTTTTTACTCCATGAATGCCTTGATCTCCCAAAAATAGTCCAAGATAATCAGGACCAAGTCCCCACCTGCTAAATGGCTCTTTGATATATTTGCTTGCTCCTGAGCCCAATGTAATAATATTTCCATTTGGTAATACTACTTCAAGTCCAACACAATGCCTTGTTACTGCCCCATATTTAGCAGCCCCTCCACCACCTACAGAATGATGTGATAAACCACCACCAACTACTGCACTCATTCCAGAGCCAGGTCCTAATGTCCCAGTATAATATCCTCTTTTCATCAGAAAATAATTTAATTTAGCCCATGTTATCCCGCATTCAACTGTAACAGTCATTGTATTTTCATTAAAATCAAGAATATTATTCATTCTTGTCATATCAATAACAATACCACCAGAAACTAATGGTAAAACACCTTCTAATAATCCAGCACCACCACCACGTGGTATTATGTTCAATTTCTCTTTATTTGCAACCTTTAAAATTTCACTAATTTCTTGACTTGATTCAGGCTTCACTACAATCGCTGGACGTTTAGTGCCAATTCCATGAATTCCATGAGCATAGCTTTCTATGATAAAATCTTCATCAGATACATAATCAGTTCCAACTATATCCTCCAATTGTGCATAAATATTCATCTTTTTCACATCTCTTTTATTAAAATTTTAAAAATTAAAATGAACAACAGATAATTAAATATTAAATCAAATTTATTTTAATTTTCTTATATCGATTTACTTTTTAGAATTTCTAATAATTTATTCATAAAATCTAAAAGCTTTTTTATTCCGATGGATTATTTATTATAAAAACTTTAAAAAATTCTAGAATAAAAACAATGATTATATTATGGTAAAATAAAGAAATTTATCTAAAGCAGAAATAAATCTATTTCATACCCTTTATCAATAATAAAAGATATTAATTTTTTGAAAATATCTAAAAATATGCTAAAAAAGACAATCAAAATGCTTAAAAAATTTTTCTCAAATTTAATTTTTAAATAAAAATCTTTTATTAAGTAAATTATAACATAACATAAATAAAAGGTAGATGAAAATTTCTGTTAAAAAATATGAAAAAAAATTATATGACTGGTGGTATAAGAAAGGGAAGAAAAAAAAGAGTAGTATTCATTCTATACCTAAATTATATAATATTACTTTAAAAACAATAAAATTTTATGAAAAACAATTGGAATTATCCTGTACTAATAAAATTGTTTTGGAATATGGATGTGGATCAGGATCTTATGCTTTTTACTTGGCCAAAAATGGAGCTCATGTCATAGGAATTGATATCTCAAGTGAAGGAATTAAAGAAGCTCAAGAAAAAGCTAAAGAATTAGATTTATCAAATATTCAATTTTATGTTATGGATGCCGAACAATTAGGATTTAACTATAATTCTTTTGATATTATCTGTGGTACTGGAATATTACATCATTTAAATCTATCCAAATCGTTAAATGAAATAAATAAAATATTAAAGAAAAATGGTAGCGTTATATTTTTAGAACCAATGGGCCAGAATCCATTTTTATCTTTACTTCGGAAAATAATCCCTCATGTTAGAACTAAAGATGAACATCCATTAACTTATAAAGATTTAAAATTAATTGATAACTATTTTCAACATACTCGATTTGAATTCTTTCATCTATTCTCCATTTTTGCAATTTTTTTCCGAAATTTCTTCATATTTAAATATATATTAGATGTTCTTGTTAAATTTGATAAATTGATTGCAAAATGTATCCCTCCATTAAAATTACTAAGTTGGCAAATAGTACTAATTTTGAATAAACCAAAAAAAAAACAAATTTTGATATAAATTAAAAGAAAAGTGATTAGTATTAGAAAATAAAGAAATATTAATTTGAAATTTATAGTTAATTTTATATTACAAAATTATTTCTTATGAGTATTTGTATTCATTCTTTTTGATTCTTTAATTTTTTATAATAATTTCCTATAATTTAATCTCGATTAATTTATAAAATACAATAGTTAATTTAAAAGATCCAATTCTTCTAAAATTAAAGATATAAAATTGAATAATTTCTTAATCATAAAACTTAAAGTCGGGAATTTTAAAATTAATGTTAGTATTAAAAATTTTTTACCCAAATTAAGTATCTAAAAAAGGTGATTTTATGATATTTAAACTGAAAGAAAAATGTTTAGAATCTTCAAAAAAGGAATTTTTCTATGGAAATATTGTTAACAAGGATATAGTCGATGTTTATCTTGGACTGGGATATTTAGATGCTGGGGAAACCAGAGCTTTTTGTCCTGGAAAAGGTCATGAAGAGATAATTTATTTAATGAACGGCCAAATTGAAATTGTTATCGAGGGACAGGAATTCAAGTTTAAAGAAGGAGAAGCTGTTCATCTTTCAGGAACTACAGAAATCAAAATGATTAATAACAGTGATGATAGAATATTTTTTATCACGGCTGGAGGACACACCGAGCCTCACCATTAGAATATTATTTACACAAACATAGCTAAGATAAAAATTTAGTCAAATTAAAAAATAAAAATTTAATCGAATTAAGATCAAGTTAAAATGATGTTATTTCCAAATTTATTTCATTATTTAAGAGGAAATAACCAAAGTTAAATTACTAAACGATTATTTAATTAATAAATTTTTAAAAATACTATAAGATAACAACTTAAATTTATAATACATAATAAATTTTTTAAAAATAATAAAAATCAATGCATTTTTTTCTTAAAGATTATTTTTAACAAAATTTTTTTATCATTCAACATCAAAATAGACAATTGTTAAAGACTTTCAAGTTAAAAAATATGAGGTAATTATATGAGTGAAGATTCTGAAATAATTTCAAGATTTGATAAAAAAATAGAGGAATTATATAAAGTTTTACCTAAAAAATATTACGATAAAGAAATGTTAGAAAAAAATTGTGCGGTCTGGACAATTCTAAGTCTAAAAGAGATTTTACAAATTGATGATCAATATTTTCAAAACATGGCTGCACCTTTAGCATGTATTTCGGGAGCATGCGGTGCAGTTGCCGCCGGGTTAATGGGTACTGGAATTATTACTGGTGGTGGAAAAGAGCAAAAACCATTAGATCAGTTTAAAGCTGCAACAGTAGGGATGAAATTTGTACATCAATTCAAAAAAAGATTCGGATCAACAGTTTGTCAAGAACTTACAGGACTTGATTTAACAACTATGAAGGGTATGAAAAAGTATCATGAGGAAAGACTCTGGGAAAATAGGTGTTATATGCATGTTATAGGCGCTTTAGAAATAATTAGAGATACTTTTAAAAAACAATTAATAAGACTTGAGAAAACTGGAAAACTATAATCCTAAAAATTCTGGTAAAATATAATAAATCAATAAAATTTTTCGTTTTTTAAAATCTTATCAAATATGAATCTATTAATCGAATTAAATATTAGTTAATTAAATAATTTTTAATATCTATTGCAAGATATTATGACGGTATTGGGCTCTTGTAAAGCCTATTGATTTTTTATCATTTTTAAAATAGATTTTTTTAATGGATTATTAATGGAACACTTCAACGAATCTATTTGTTAAATATTTTATTGATTTACTTATGATTCGATTTTTAATTTTATTTTTTATTTTGAGATTTATCCTTATTGTCTGAATTAATATTATTTTTATTTGAAGGTTTATTTTTTCTCCCCCTAGACTTATGCATTTTATTAGAGGATTTACCTTTTTTATTCTTTTTTGGAATGAATCGTTTTAAATAAAAACAGATAAAAATTGAGATTGCGAAAACTGCTCCTCCAATTCCGATTCCCAAGTAGAACATATAAAAATTAAATTCTCCAAGTGGAATTCCAATACATAAAATATATCCGTCGTCAGCTGCAACTAAAATATCATAAATAGAATCAAAATTAATATAACCAATAACTATTTGTTGAATTGGTGATGTATAAGTATAATTCCAGATCACATCAAGATTTTGATTAAATGCAATTACTCTGCCTTTATTATCTGCAGAAACTAATTCATCATAATTATCTCCATTAATATCACCTACAACAAGTCCAACAATGGTTGAATTCCCTTTCTCAATCCTAGTAGATTTGATAAACGAACCATCCATTCTAAATTTATATAAAGAAGTCCATTCTGTTATTGATTTATTAATAGCAGTACAATATATTTCTGAAATTTCCGAATTCAAGCCCTATCTTGAAAAATGGCTGGAAGGTTAATTTAAATCTTATGAGTTTTTCAGAGACGATCTTAGAATTTGTTTCTGTCTCAGCAGAAGAGACAAAGCTATGGGGCAAAAACCTGGCCAATCAAGTTAAAGCTGGTCAGATCATTGCTTTTATCGGTGATTTAGGCGCAGGTAAAACTACACTGATTAAAGGTCTAGTTTCCACTTTAAACGATATCCCTGAAAACC
>CAZYEE010000181.1:0-8265 GCA_964646355.1 uncultured archaeon
AATTAGATCAATAATAATAAATTGTGATAGATTATAATAAAATTATAATAGATTGTAATAGGATTGTAATCAGATTATAATATAAGACTATCGAGGGCAAAAATGATCGATCTTCATATGCATACTATCTATTCGGATGGAAATAATACAATTTTAGATATGAAGAATGAGGCAATAAAAAGAAATTTAAGCTGTATTGCTATTACGGACCATTATAGCACGAGTTGGAAGTCTGGAATTATAAATACCTTAAATGTTAATAATATACCAAACTATATAACTGAAATCAAAAGAATTAGGAGGAATTCTTCTATAAAAATACTTATAGGTATTGAAATAGATACAGATTCATATTTTGAAGATATTAAAAGAATTAATTTTGAAAATTTTGATATAGTTTTGTTAGAATATATAAAAGATCTCAAAATATTGAAGAATTATATTAATTATTTCAAAAATAAGACTGGTATATTTGATAATAATCAGCATATATTAGCTCTTGCACATTCAAATATACATGTTAATATCTCCAAAAAAGAGTTTAAAGATGATTTTATATCAATTATGAGCGAATATGGGATTTTTTTTGAATTAAACAGCAGATATTTAGAGTATTTTATCTCATATCCAGAATACATCAGAGAATTAGTGTCTAATGACATCAATTTTACGATTGGAAGTGATGCTCATAGTGTTAGAAGGGTAGGTGATGTTAATAAAATTTATCAGTTTCTCGAAAAATTAAATGGAAAAAATTGTTTAGAAAAGATACATAACTTCATTTCCAATTTCAAGATTATAAAATGATTAAATCTCTTAACTATTTGACCTATTTTAAACTTTAAAAATTTGACCAAATAATCCATTAAGTTTAAATGGCGTGATTAATTATTTTAATATTGATAATAGAAAAAAAGAGGTTGTTTTAAATGTTTGACGACGAAGAATTTCTCAAGAAGCTAATCGAAACCATATCAAATCTAATGACCCCCGAAGGACAGAGGAAAATAAGAGAGATGATGGAGAAATATCCAGATATATTTAAAAACTTTCCCATGGTAAATATGAGTCCAAGTGAAATTCAAAAGTTTATTGATCAAATAAATAGTAATCCAAATATAAAAATAGATATTAAAAGGTTTCCTGGTGGAATATTCCCAATTCCTTCATCAGTTATTAATAATTCTGCTTCTAATCGAGTTACAGACCAAAATGAGGGTGAAAAAATAGATCCTGAATGTTTTTGGGTAGATGATGAATACCATATAATATTTAATTATCCTGAAGATAATTTAAAATTTAGAACGGCTGTCCATAAACGTGATAAAAGTAAAATTATTTTGAGGATTATAGACTCTGAGGGACGAATTATTAAAAGAGTGAGACTACCTCCAATTGTTTATTATAAGAAATTATATGCAAGCTACAATAATGGCATATATGAAATAGTCTATAAAAAGGCTGAATAGGTTTAAATGGTAATTGGATGGGAAAGAATCAATTAATTTTTTTAATTCTTTTAGAAAACTGATAAATATTTTCTTTTTAATAGTCTATAAATTTGATATTATCTTATTTTTACGGTTCAAAATTAATGATAAAAAAACAGCCATAAAAAGTGATACTCTAAAAAATATTTGAATATTTCAATGATTTAATACTCGATTAACTATCTATTGAGATAGCACTCTTGAGTTGAGAGTTTGATGAATGAATGACTTCACTATATAAATTATGGTTGAAGTCAGGGCTAATTATGAATAATTTTCCATATTTCAAATTATTTGTATAAACTATTTTAGCTTTCTCAAGTAATTTTAAATGATGAATAATATTTCTATAGGAAGTATGTAAAATTTTAGAAATTTGATTGGCATTATAAGGACGATTTAATAATAAATTTATGATCCTTATTCGAGTTTTACCACCATTTCCTCCAAAAAGCCACCAATAATTACTTAAATCCTTTAATTTAATATCATTTTCATTATTTTCAGTCATCTTTACATTCACTATTAAAATCAATATTTAATAAAGCAAATAAGAGATTTAATAAATTTCATCATAAAATACCATATAAAATAACTTATACAATTTAATTTTTAAAACAAAAATTTAATATTTTTTATGGAAATTATCGAGAAACAATTTTCCAAATTTAGTTTAAAACCATAATGAATTTTATACCAATTTTATACTAATTTTATACAAATGAACTCCTATTTTTATAATTTAATTACGCAAAAATTAAGGTATGAATTATCAATTAAAAATAGTATAAAAAGAAAAAATAAATGAAATAAAATAATTAATATTGATAAATTAATTGAATAATCAGTTTATTTAAAAGTGATTAGGGTTTATTAGATAAATAGAATGGGGAAACATATTAAAAATATCTGATTTAGATAAATATTTGGTAAATAAAATAAATAAGAAGAGAAAAATAAGGTATAAAATATAAAATACTTCAAAGAATTCCAATTATTTCTTTAATTTCTCCTTAATCTTCTCAATTATTTCTTTTATAGAATCATTGGTATATTCTTCAATTCGTCCCTCGTCGGTGTAGAGAGAAATTTTAGGATCAAGTGGAATTTTACCGAAATAATTGATATTATATTGCAAGGCAATTTTAAATCCTCTGGACGGGCCATAAAGATCAATTTCTTTTTTACAATAAGGGCAGATTAGGTGGCTCATATTTTCTATCATGCCATAAATGGGTACATTCATAATATTTGCCATATTTATAGCCTTTTGAACAATGATATGTGCAAGTTCTTGTGGAGTAGAAACGAAGATGATACCATCTACAGGGTACGATTGAAATATTGTCAAATGAGTATCTGAAGTTCCTGGTGGTAAATCAAGTAAGAGTACATCGAGGGATCCCCATTCTACCCGTTCATAAAACTCTTGTAATACTTTATTTATAAGAGGTCCACGCCAAATAACTGGATTGGTTTCCTCAGGTAAAAGAAGGTTCATAGAAATAATTTTGATACCTGTTTTGCTTTTTACAGGAACGATCTTTTCATTTTCTACAGTAGGACGTTCTTTTAGACCGAAGAATTTGGCAATTGAAGAACCGGTGATATCTGCATCAAGTATTCCAACGGTCAAACCACTTTTCCGTAGATGAGTTGCAATTGCTGAAGTTACAAAAGATTTTCCTACGCCGCCCTTACCGGAAGTAACAACAATAATATTTTTTAGTTGCTGTCGTCCAAATTTAGGAATCATTGCAGCCGATAATCGTTTACGTTCTTCTGGGGTTAATTTTTGTTGGAATTGTTCATGTTCTTCTGGAGTCATTTGAACGAAATTTATTTTTACTTCCTCAAGGTTCAGTTTATCCTTTAAATAGATATTTGTGTGAGCTTCAATATCCTCATTAGCAGAGGAATGCGCAGAGGGAACTTTGAATGTAACTTCAATTTTTTTATCATCAATAATTTGTATATCTTTTACTAATTCGAGTTCTACGAGGTTTTTTGAAATTCCGGGAAATAATATATTTTTTAAAGCGTCGATGACTTCTGTTTTGCTGACCATATCAAATCACATTACATATTTTTATTATTAAATAATTAACAATAAGAAAAATGAATCATATTATTTATTATTGATAGTCAAAAATGCATATTTAGATTTTTTTGCTAATTCACAGAAATAATAAATTCAAAAAATATTACTAATAAAATAGAATTGAGTAGAAAGGTAGAATAATATGATAACTGAAAATTATAGAGAGCTTAATATGAAGATAGATGAAGAGCTTCAGAAAAATAACGAAAGAAAAGTAAGAAAAATTGCACTAAATATAATAAGAGATCGGCATTCTCAACTAGCAAAAGACCCAGAAATCAATAATCTAAGTGATGAGTTTATTAAAATCAAAAAGTATTGTTTGAATAACATAAATCTTTTAAAAGAGAGGGCTTTTAAGAATTTAAGAAATAATGGTTGTAAAGTTTACGAAGTGAATTCTGCTAAGGAAGCAATTTCAATAATACGAGGATTAATAAAGGGTAATCTGTTGGTTAAGAGCAAAACTAATATGTCAAAAGAAATTAACTTGAAGAAAGAATTAGAAAAATTTGGTATAAATATAATTGAAACTGATTTAGGTGATAGATTAGTTCAATTAGCAGGTATTCCTTCAGCGCATCCTATTTTACCAAGTTTAAATATATCAAAAGAGAAAGCGTATGAATTATTAACAGGAAAAAAATTAACATCATCTGATAGTATCTCAATTAATGATACAGTAAAGTTAGCAAGTAAAGGACTAAAAGAAATAATTCTTAAGGCTAAAGTCGCATTAACAGGAGCGAATGTGATAACCGCAAATGAAGGATTTATTGGTTTAGTGGAGAATGAGGGCAATCAAAGATTAATTACAAGCTTAGCTCGGATTCATATAGTTATAACAGGAATTGATAAGATAGTGCCAACTTTAAAGGATGCACTTATAGTAATGAAAGCTGCATCTTATTATGGCTTGGGGACTAAGGTAGCAGGCTATTTTTCATTCATTTCTGGGCCCAGCAGGACAGGTGATATAGAATCCACAATATGTTACGGAATGCATGGCCCGGAAGAAGTTCATGTAATATTTATTGATAATTACAGATCTCATGTAATTAAATCTGAATATAAAGAAATATTAGAATGTTGTTCATGTGGTGGATGTGTAAACTATTGTCCTGTTTTTGAAGAAATTGGCGGAATTATTTTTGGTGGCACATTTCAAGGAGGAAGAGGTATCATTCTTTCAATGTTAATAGAAGGTGTAAAGAATGCATTTGAAAAAGGATTAAATCTATGTACAACCTGTAAAATCTGTACATGTTCATGCCCATCTAAAATGAGGATTTCAGATTTTATAATAAGTATTCGGGAAATGGCAGTAAAAGAAGGATTCTATTTAAATAAACATAAGCGTATAGTTACTTCAATCTTAAAATTTAAGAACCCATTTAATGAGATATCAAATGATAGACTAAATTGGATAAAAAAATATAGTTATAATTTAAAGGTGGACTCAAAATCTGATACATTATTATTCTTAGGCTGTATGAGTTCTTTTAAATTAACGGAGCAAGCTTATTATGCATGTATGCTTTTGGATTATTTAAATATAGAATATGATTATTTGGGAAATGATGAAAATTGCTGTGGCGGTTTATTATTTCGTCTGGGATTTAAAAATGAATTCGAGCAAATAATGAAGGAAAATATACAAATTCTAAAAAAATATAAACGAATTATTCTAGTTTGTCCAGGGTGTTATTCTACTTTTATAAATTTTTATAATAAAAGGTTAAGAGGAATAGAAATTAAACATCTTATTGAATTACTAGACGAAAGACAAAATTTAGAGGAGTTTTTAACAAATAAAAAGATTACATATCACGATCCATGCCATTTATCAAGAGATTTAGGAATAATAGAACCACCAAGAAATATATTAAAAAAATTAGGAATTTTTGAAGAAATGAAGATGAATTCAGAATTATCAAGATGTTGTGGAGCAGGTGGTGGAGTTTTATCTACATTTCCTGAATTATCAAGTTCAATGGCTAAATCGAGATTGAATGATGCTTGTCTGATAAAAGATTTAGATTATTTATTAACAACATGTCCATTTTGCGAATATAATTTAAAGAATTCAAAAACAAATGATATGAATTTTCAAATAATGTCAATTCAAGAGTTTATAATAAATCAATTGAAAAAGGTATAAATAATTGACGACCTGAATTAATTTAAAGAATTGGTAGGCATTAGCAAAAATATATAATTAGTATTATAATATATCAATAGTAATATATTAGTTATAAAAATATAAATGAATTTTTAATAATCAATAATTATGAAAATAATAAATCTTAAAGCAAAAGATAGTAAAAGTAAGATATCATAAAGGAATATATAAAAAGAGAGAAATATTGAATAATATTTTATTTTTTAGATTACATGTTCATCTTTTAGATACTTTAATATTATATTTGTGATTTGTCTTGAATTAATATTCTTGGGTTTATCTATATTTACTAATATATTATGAATAAAATGGTTTTCTGTGTCCGCTCTAAGTTTAATACGAACTTCATTACCCAGCCATTTTTTATCGTCCTCTTCCCATGTAAATTCCTCGATAATTGATTCATTAACGAAAGTGTCTCTTGTAATAATTTTTCTATTATTAATAAATTGTTCGAATTTTTTGGTATATGGCTTACCTATATTAATTTTAACTCTCAAATTTGGTTCGGACTTTTTTTCTAAATGCTTAATCACGAGATATAGTCCAATTCCAATCGAGAAAAATGCTCCTACACAGATTGCTATCCAAATATAAATATTATCACCTGTTGAGATCCAGCTTGAGAGTTGGCTAAATGTATATTCACCTGAAAGTAAAGTAAGTACATCAAAAGCTATGGCACCTGAGAGTATTACTTCTAAAACGGTCAGTGCTGTACCCGTTCTTTCTGAAGCACGGGTAACTTCGTCCATAGAAGCAATACTATCTCGTAATGATTCATTCATTTTAGTCATTTGTTTCTCTGCCAGAGAATTTACAATTCCATTGACACCATGAATCTCTTCCGTTAGACCTGATACTACTAATTGGGCATCCGATATTCTAACATCTGCCTTATTTACAAAATCCTCTATTGCAAGAGCCCTGATTAATTCTTGAACATCAGGGTCTGATTTATCAAGAGCTTCCCATTCTTTATTCATATTTTCTACAGACTTTTTCATGAACTGCAAAAGCTCGTTCATCAAAACAACAGAGGCAGATACTTCTGAAAGTATTCCTTTTGCTCTTGTAGTTGCGTTTGGATCAATATCTCCCATGTTAAGATAATGTCTGGCGTCTTTAATCTCGTCCCATAGCATAAACATTTTATTAAAGTAATTTTTTTGAAAAATATCTAACCCATAGTAAAATGAGAGAATGGAAATCAAATCTTGATATTTTTCTGGATTATCTGAAATGATAATAAGCCCTTCAAGCCCGTAAAAGATCTTATCATTACTATTTTTCATATTATAAAAATGCGTGGTGGTAGATAATATTTGATTGAGTTCATTTTCCAAATCTTCACCATCATTGAATTTTATAGCGGGCTGGTCTGGTTCAATACCTTTTGCAGTAATTATTACAAACTTATTTCGATATTGAGGAGTCCCAAAATAAACTAAATCTAATAATCGGCGTTGATAAGTACTTAATAACGTATTAATCATGGTAGATGTATCCATTATTAAATCAGAAATCACTCGTGTTAATTTATCAATCGAGAGCTTATCACTTATACCATCGATTTCTAATATTTTAACTCCATAAATGACTCTTCCATATGCATCAACATATACACTAATTTCCTCCTCTTGTTCAACAACCTCCTCGTAAACAATTGATGCATTAAATTGGACGTAGTCATTGGGATCATAATCTATAATTTGAACACGGGTAAGAGCCTCATCAATTTTAAAGGTAGCGCTATGTGGATCATTATCAATGAAACTGGTCATTAAACCTTCTTTTATTTTTCTTTGGCAATCTAACTCTTCATTGAATGCAATGATATGATTAGTCCCAAATATAATATATTCTGCAATATAGATATTTACATCTTTCAAAAAAATAAATGATTTCAGCTCATCTTTAATAGTAGTCATTGTCAAGACCCAACTTCTTATTCTATTTTAATTGTATTTTAAGTTAATTTTTTTGTTATTAAGTTATAAATATTTAACTTTTTTATCTGTTCAATTAAACCATTGCTAATTTTTAAATTAATTTAGTTTTTTCCATCCATTCCATCCAATAAATATATAACAAAATGATCATTGATTATCGTGAAATATCTTTTCTAATGGGATAGATCAATTTGTGTTCTTTTGTTTATTTTTAGTTAATATTGTAGTAATTTTTATGGGTTTGCTTTTATAGGAAACATCTTCAATATCTGTAATTCCTGAATCAATATTTTCGTTGCATTTATCACAAGTGAAAAAAATTCCTTCCATAGAGACTTTGATCTTATATGTATCGCCACATTTACACTTAAAAACATCATCTACGATTTTTTTAGTTTCAGGACTTATTTTATCTAAATAATTTACACCTTTATCAGTTAAGGAATAAGTATATATAAAATTATGACTTCTTGTAGCTATTCGTATTTTATTTAATAATTTAAGATCTCGTAAATCATTTAAATCATCCTCTCCCTCTTG
>CAZYEE010000182.1:0-8182 GCA_964646355.1 uncultured archaeon
CATACTATTTTTATTATATCGTCCCGTTTAATTTAATGTGTCGAACTTTAGTAATATTATAATACTTTAAATTTTTTTAATTAACCTTAAATTTAATTTTAAACTCATTTAAATCCCATATCAAATTTATTCAAGGGCGAACTTTCTATTTTAAATCAAATATCTATAATTTTTTAAAAATTTTATTGGTTGAGTCTTTACTTGGAATTACTCTAAACCTTAGATTTAAATATAATAAATAAATAGTCTGATCTACCATTCATTTTTTTATTTTATATGGAAATGTGCTTAGAAATACAAAATCAAATTATTTCTAAATTAATTATCAATTCCGATAAAGATGGAGAATATGGACAATGAAAATGAATAGATTGATTTTTTCAATTTTGATAATATTAGCCTTAATATTTTCGGTGGGAATTTATATAAATTATTATCGAAATTCTGCAAAAATAGATAATAGTTCATACATTTTTACGAGCAGCAAAAAGAGCACAACAGTACAATGGCTTAATAACCATAATTTTTCATCTTCTCCCATACAACCAAAATGGTACTGGACATCCAGCGGCGATAAATCCGATGTTGTTGCACGAGAAGGCAATGGATGTGCCGAAATGAAAGTCAAAGGTGATATCAGAAAAAAAGTTATTTTAGCGAATCCTCCAAATTCCAGTGAATGGAAAAATGTAACAAATCCAGAATTTCCAGTATTACCAATGGGAAATGATGGTCCAGGAGGGAATCCTGGTATTGGTATTGATTCCGAAGGATGCTGGGCCTCTCATACTTGGGATGAAGATGGACCAAGCGGTGAAATTGGTCAAACACCTTCCGTGCATTGGGAAAAAAATATCACAATGCCTGTAAATATGAGTGATTATATTATTACCTCCGCTTCTGTAAAAGCTATTGTAAACGCAACTGTTAAGCAAGACATCGATTGTCCAGGAGATACATCATCAGGGGGATCGAATGGTGTAGTTCATGGTGCAGTTTATGATTATGTCCGATTCTATGTTTTAATTTCTGATCTATCTAGAGTAAAAAAATATGAAATAGCCTACAATAAAACTAAATATTTAGGTTTAGGAAATTCCGTATCCTCTGATAGCGAAATGCCGGATACATATTTAATAACGGTACCAGAAGAAGTTCTGATTTTCTATCTTACATCTGTGTTAGAAAGTGATAATTATAATTTCAGAATAACGTTAGGTATTTTTATCTACTGTGAAGATGACGATATCGATTATGAATTAGACACGTGGACAATTTTACGAATAAAATATTTTAACTTAACATTTACTTATGAAAAAAAGATTAATCAAGGCACCACAATAGCATGGAGTCAAACAGGTAATAAATTTCCTACGCCACCTCCAAATGGTTCTATTACAATAGATGAAGCTCGACTTTATTTCAAATATAAAATTGATGGAAACTGGGCTTCTGGTTCCCCAAATTCCGAAATAAGAGTCTTTATCAATAATAAACAACATATTGAAGCAATTAAACTAAGCAACGCAGGCACCTCATTTCAAGAAGCAAATCCAAAAGGTTTTGATGTTACTTCATTAATCTCAATAAATGAGAATATCACGCCAACAATTCAAATTTATCTTGCTGATAATTTTGGATTAGGTAATAATATAACAATCTCAATCGATGATGTTGTTTTATGGATAACTTATACGATATTTACACCTGAGACTCCAACTCAAAATACTTTCAATTGGTGGTTTATAGTTATTCCTTTAATTGTAGCTCTCGTCGCATTGGCATCTGTATTTATAGCCTATCAGTATCATTTTAAAATCCCAAGAATTATCCGAATTATCCGAAAATTGAAAAGAAATATATCTAAAGGAAAAGAAACCTCTCCGCTGGATTTGAAAATGAGACAGGAAACAATCGGTAATTTACTTAAAAATCAAGTAAAACCGCTGGATATTAAATTAAAAAATATATCTGAAAACTTAAGCAAGAGTAAAAAAAATTAAGGTGATTACTATGAGTAAAAAAGTAGAAAAAAATAATATGTTTAGTGAAGCTATTACAGAAAAAATATTACCTAATTTAAATGTTGTTGTAATCGATGGAATCGACCAAAAAATTGCAGCAAAACTTAAAAGGGTCAATATAATTACTATAAAAGACTTGGTATCTGCAGATCCATTTGAAATTGGTAGAAAAATTAAATATCCGCTTCATAAATTGATGGAATTTAAGAAAAAAGCTCAATACCTCTTAGAACTTGAGTTTAATGAAGATATTATCGACTTATTAGAATCAAAAAATTATACAATCCAACAAGCCATTGAAGAAGAGCCCGAATCCTTAAAATCTATAGTACAACAAGATATGTATTATGTAAAAAAATTTTTAGAGAATTTGGTTCAAATCACAATATTTTTAGATGCAAACACTTGTAGAACAAATTCGATTGGAATTCTTCACAAATCAAAATTAGAACCAGAATTGACCAGAGAGCAGATTCTAGCCAAAATTTACAATAATGATTTAGAACGATCTATTTTAGATCTTCTAAGAGAAATGCCGAGATCTAAACGAGAATTACAAGAACTTTTTACAGATCAATTAGTTCAGAAAAAAATGGATATTCATGATATTTTAGACCATTTTATTCGTGCTGAAATTGTTCAACAAGATTGGGTTGAAAATGAGATAGAACCGTACTTCTTTTTGATCGGAGATTTCTTCTTAACTCGAAAACCAGCTTTAAAAATAATTAATGAGGCTAAGAAAGACTTGCCTACTCCATCTGTCGCACAAGAATATCTAGCTTCTACTAAAGAAGTTTTCAGTAGCTATGAGCCTAATAGCGCTGATAATTCGGTAATTGCAGAGAATTTATTGGATCCTAAATGCTACTGGATATTAAAAATTCTTAGAGAAAAACCCTATCAATTAAAAAAATTACCGAAACGTAGCAAAGATGAAAAAGATACCGATATTAAAAATAAAATCAAATCATTGGAAAAAGATGGTATTGTAAAAATTATTAAGGATGAAAATAATAAAGAATGGGTTCTACTCTTAACCGATATAACGGCTGAAGTATTTTTCCCTGAATTTATGATTGAATTAATACGACAAAATCAAATGAATAAAAAATTGAATGATAATGTCGCCATTAAACATCTTGATTTGCTTGAACATACCTATGATACATTCTATAAAATATTTTAAGAATAAGAAAATAACCTTAACATTTAATTTATGGTAGAAAAATATCGGATATCTTATAAAACACTATCTAATCCAAAAATTATTTTTTTCTTTAATTTATTCCTTTCTTTCTTTAATTTATTCTAATGATATCTTTTTAAGTTATTTGATTTATATTATATCTAATAATAAGGACTTTCTATAACAAAAAAATTATTATTATTATTGTAAATTTTGAATAATTATTGATTATATTTAAGGAGAATTCTTTATAAAATATTCTAATATCCCGTTATTATAACAAATGATGATCAATAATATAATTTAAATTTGATAGATAATTAAATTTAAAAAAAATTAAACAAAAATCATGAATAATATTAATTATAAGATCATTTCACATTTTGGGTCAGAATTAAAATTTGACAGCAACAACTAAATTAACAATAAAATTGTAAATATTCTAAAATAAGTGATTTAAGATGATCAATAAAATCATAGACATTATCAAAAGCTCAAAATTATTTCAGAGGTATTGTATTATTAATTCTCAAGAGGTATTATATTCTAACTTTAGTCCTAATATAGAAAATTATTTATTAAAACTAATAAAATTACAAAAAGATATTAAAATAAACCAATATTTTATACTTAGTTTACCTAAATTTTCTCTTGAATTTATTTTTTATCGAATAAACAATCAGCTATATTTTATTGCAAATACAAAAAAAGTAGATGCAAAACATATTGAGCTGTTAAATAAAATAAACAAACATATACTAGAGCATTCGATAAAGTGTATCTTAATTTCTACAGCTAATATATATGGCCCAACTCCTCAATTCAGCTATCCAGATCAAGATGAAGAGTTTCTAAATATTGTCGCAATGAAATCATTAATATTACTTGCAGGAAACCAGGATCAAAGAGCTTTAACCACATCTATAATTCCCATCTCTAAAGATTTCGGATATGTTTATCTTTTTTACATTAACCATCCGAAAGGACGAGCCGGAATCTTCGATGCTGCAATTACCATTGTTGTAGAAAATGAGGTCCATGATTGGTTAATTAATTCAATGGATTCAATAACAAATATAATTAAAAATTACTTGAAATTTAATAAAATTCAAGTGAATGAAGAAGGAAATATCGTTTATCTTGAAAAACCACTTGAAAAACTAATGGAAATGATAAGAAACGAATTATTACATTATTCAATGCCCGTACAGGTTTCTATAAAAGGGGATCCACATCATGATATTGAAGAATTAAAAAAGAGCATTACAGAACTACGGGAAATGCTCGGAAAATGAGTTGAATCTTAAATAAATGAATTTTATATAATAAATTTGTAGATCTATAATTTCAGGGAAACTATTTTTCAAAATCTATTAATTTTGGAATAATAAATTCTAAAATACTAAATTCCAAATAAAAACATTAAATATCAAATGTGTGGATAAAAATCAATATTAATTTAAGGATTTATTTAAGAAAATAAATATAATGAAAAAAATTAAAAACTTATTTTAGTTTGAAAACCAGCCTGCACCTATCTTTTTCGATAGGGCCTCCTCTTCTACCTTCTATTACTTCTTTGTATTCTTCATATTCACCTATAACAGGTGCACCTACTTTTATTGGCTTTTCACCGATCATTGGATCTTGATTTTCGTCATAAGTGATATCTCCACCAACTAGTTGTCCGCTTATCATCTGTCCATTTTCTAGTTCAATAATTGCAACACAGTAAGGTTTCTTAATCGAATATCCCTTTTTAACAAAATCTGATGTTCCTACTCCTATACAAGTAAATGTAGCAATCTTCCCTTCTGGTTTGACTGGTTCCAATTTTAGATCTGTATTCTGGCAGTTTGTACAAATTATTTTAGCAGGTACCATAAAATTATTGCATTTTGGACATCTTGAACCATATAATATTTTGTTATCAATCCCTTCCAAAAAATCCTTTGTATATATACTCAATTCTGTAATATCCGCCATCTATAAACACCTCACCTTACTTTTTATAAATATGAACTACACACGAACCTCCTGATCCACCCACATTATGTGTTAATGCACATTCAACATCAAATTTTACTTGGCGTTTTCCTTCAGCTTCGCCTCTCATCTGTTTGAAAATCTCTACTACTTGAGCTACACCTGTAGCTCCTACGGGATGACCTTTAGATTTAAGTCCACCACTTGTATTGAGTGGGAGTCTACCATCAAGTGCAGTCTCACCCTCTCTAACTGCTCTATTCACATCATCTCTCTCCCACAGGCCCAGATCTCCCATTGCCACCATCTCGGCGATTGTGAAACAATCATGAACCTCAGCAATCTGTATATCTTTCGGTTCTACTCCAGCCATTTTATATGCCATCTGTGCTGCATTTACTGCTGATCTTAATGAAAACAATGACGGACGATCATGTATTGCAAATGTCTCAGAACCCTGTCCTGTTCCTACTATGTAAATTGGTGTATCTGTATATTTTTTTGCCAATTCTTTTGTGGTTAGAACGAGACAAGCAGCCCCGTCTGTTACTAAAGAACAATCAAATAACCTCATTGGATATGCAATATATGGATTTGCTGAAAGATCATGTAAAAAGTCCATTTCATCCTTCCAATCAGGTTTAGGTTGACCTTTCTTTTCAGCTTTTGCAATTTTCTTTTTCATTATTTCTTCAACAGATTGATTCATTTGGGCGAATGGATTTAACGCACCATTTTTATGGTTTTTAATCCCAATTCTCATAAAGTCTTCTTTCGTAGTGCCATATTTTGCCATTCTGGCTGTGGCCATCATTGCATATAAACCGGGGAATGTAACACCAATTGAGAATTCAAAGATTTTATCTGCAGCACTCGCTAAAGTATCAGTTACACCAGATGTGGGTAGATCAGTCATTTTCTCAACTCCTCCCACCAAAACAATGTCATAGGCTCCAGAAGCTATGGCAATCACACCCTCGCGTAATGCGATGCCACTACTGGCACATGCGTTTTCAGTTCTAAGTGCAGGTTTTGGAGTAAGACCAGCAAGTTCAGCGCACATAGGTGCTAGATGTCCCTGTCCTTCGAATAAATCACTTGAATAATTGCCCAAATAAAGAGCTTGAATATCTTTTGGCTCAAAATTTTTATCTATACTTTGTAAACAATTCACAAATGCTTCTGCGAATAAATCTCTCGAATTTTTATCTGGGAATGCACCAAATTTTGACATTCCCGCACCAACAATTGCTACTTCGCGCATCAATTTACCCATTTTCATCACACATAATTATTTTTAAAGTTGTATTGAAAATTATGATATTTTCAATTGAGATTATTAAAAACTTTTTCATTTACCAACATTTTTTAAAGATATATGATAAGTTATTTTTATAAATTAATTACATAATAGGATATTTGAATTTTTTCGGTTTGAGGTTATAATTAAATAAAAGAAAAAGGTAATTCGACTAGAAAATTTAATATTAATCATGAATCAACTAATATTATAAAATTTAAAAACCAAGTTTTATCATGTTTTTCAATCTCAATTAACGGTGATTTTGATTTGGAAAAATCTACAATTAAAATAATAATCTTAATTGTAATCATTTCTATGGGTGTAATTGTAATTCCTATAATTATATCCTATTCATTATTATGGGCTCAATATCAGAATGCTCAGACTTTAGAAAATTATCTATATAGAATTTTCACAGCAAAAAATACTAATGATTTTGAAGGCATATTTGATGAATCATTCGAGTCGCAAGTCCCACGAGATTATTTATTATATCAAATTACGGAAGTTGTAAAATATTATGGAAATTTCACCAAAGCTGAGGTATCCTCCCGTCCAATTATTAATAATGTCTATTCTTTTGTGGTCTATTTAGAAAATGCAAAAATAAGCGGAGCCATTGATATTAAACCTTTTTCAAAAACAGTTAGTATTTTCTGGTTCGGATATCCCGAATTTTATGATGAATATCTCTTAGAAATTAATTGGTCAACAATCTACAGCGAATTTGAAAGTCTTCCAGGTAATAAATCATTAATATTAGCAAGAGATAACAATTTAATTTACAAATATAATGAAAATATGAGTCTGCAAGTAGCATCTATGTTTAAATTGTTTGTATTAGAAGCGTTGGTTAATAAAATTAAAAATGATTCAAATCTCAGCTGGTCTACTAAAATACCAATTCAAGATAAATATAAATCACTTCCCAGTGGTATTTTACAAGATTATCCTAATGGCACTTTATTCACGCTTAAAACATTAGCTGATTACATGATTAATATTAGTGATAATACTGCAACTGATCATTTAATACATTTTCTTGGGCGCAGTTATGTTGAAAATTTCCTACCTGCCAATTATTCGCTTCCATTTCTAACTACTGCGGAATCCTTCAAGCTTAGATGGTTAATTTCCGATGACGATTTAAACACTTATATCAACATGAATTCAGCTGAAAAATTAAATTACCTGGAAAATAACCTCTCAAATTTAAATGTTTTTGATATTGATTTGAATTCAGTTAATTACACTCATAATATTCAAGCCAGAAAATTGATGGAATGGACCTTTAAAAGCATCGACCTTTATCGAATTCAAAATAAAACTAAATCTTATAATTCGACATATCTAAATCCAGGACTTGCAAACCCAGATGATTGGGATATAGTCTCCTATAAGGGTGGCTCAGATATTGGTGTATATTCCCTAGGACATTCATTACTAGCAAAAAATGGTTCATGGTTCATTTGTACAATTATAGTTAATAATTACAACACTTTTGAACTAGAGTATGGGTCATATGTTGCTTCACAATGGGGATACATTGCAATATGCAGCAAAATTATTGAAAAATTGGCATTAGATGTACTATAAATTCAAAATTTTTATTTCTTATTATTTTCGAATAAGCTTAAAATTTTTTGTTAAAGTTTAAAATCCTATTGAATCTTAAGTTTA
>CAZYEE010000183.1:0-8131 GCA_964646355.1 uncultured archaeon
GACCCTAACTTATGGTCTAGAGGAATTGGCTGGATAACAGCAGCTATTAGTGAAGTACTATATATCATACCAAATTCTCATTCTAATTATTCAACTTTAATAAAAATACTCCAAAAGTCTGTTCATAGTATAAGCCAATATCAAGATCCCTCTGGGCTCTGGCATACGATCATTAATGATTCCAATACACAGTTAGAGACCAGTTGTTCCACATTGTTCGCATATAGCATTGCACTCGCATTAAATAACAGCTGGATCGAGGATGAAGGGAATAAATCTGTAGCTATTAAAGCATTTAATGCAGTAATTAATAAGGTAGATCCTTTTGGGGTGGTGAGAGGGGTATCTGGTGGAACTGGATGGAATAGTTATAATACTCCAATATATGATAGAGCAATTTCATGGGGACAAGGTCTGTTTTTAAAGATGTATAATTTATTTGATAAATTAGAATGGATTACATAAAATGGTGATGGTATATGCAAAATGATAATTTTCTAACACGTATTATAAACATTTTAATCAGACCAGAAAAAACTATTGAAAAAATAAATAAAAAACCAACCCGATTTTCAATAGTATTCACTGGGATATTTCTATACTATGCTCTAATTTTCTACTTTTTGTTTTTCTCTCCTAATATCTGGAAAAATCTATTTTTTATTCAATTTAGTGGCTTCTCATTTCTTGAATTGGTGGCGTTTTATTTAATTCTGATCCTGATCTTAAGCATATTTTCTATATTATTCATCTTATTTATCAATTTTTTAAGACAGCTGTTCACTAAAAAAGGTAAAAAAAGAAAAATTCTGGTAATTAATCATTATTTTTATAGTCTATCTCCCTTCTTAATAATATTAACCCAGATCCCGTTTTTAGTCATTTTTAATGGATATTATTCATTGTTTAATTTATTATATTTTTATATTGGAATTTATATTATATCTATTTCATTCCATATCTTTTATTTAGGAAATGGAATTAGAATTACATTAAAAATTACCTGGTCTAAAACTATTATTTTTTATTTTATCTATTCATTATTGATTATCTGTTTGGTATTTCTAACTTATTATATAATATATTTTTCAAATATTTCTTATTCGTGGCTTGGATCTATATTTTAAGGTGTAATTTAATTTAAATTCGCTATTAAAATATTTTAATAAAAAAAGAAAATTTTTATCATATCACGGATTAAATGAATTAAAAAAGTTTAAAAAGTTTGAATGAATTTGAAACTTTTAAATTAATCCCAGTTCTTTAGAGTATTCTACTACAAATGTGATTCTATTTACGGTCAATGGATGTGTTCTTTCCAATTCTCCACCTTTTAATTTTTCTTTTTCCATTTCTTTTTCTAAAACATCGGGGTCGATATCAGGGTCATCAATTTGATCAGCAATTTCTGCAATTGATTTTACCTTTTCTGAAATCTGTTTTGTCTGTCTTGCAACACTATTTGGATCAACTATACATAGCATATGAAGTTCTTTTCTTGTGGCTAATGTCTTTTTCACTTTTCCCACGTTTTTATATGTAATTTTTGCAAGTGCAGCTGCAATTGGTATTGGGCTCTTCATCATCTGAGTTGAATTTGCATCGGCTCTATATTCCCGCATCCTACTGATGTATAAAGATAAAAATGAGCTTGCAATTAAAGCAGCAAAGAATATCAAAAATATTAACAACCAGATAAGAGAATCTTTTTCATAAGACTCCTTAGACTGCGAGTAATAATAAAATGTGTGCAGAAATATCGGTATTGAGGCAAGAAATATCATTGCTTTAACATCACCAAATCTAACATGTCCAATTTCATGTCCACATACACCTTTCAACTCTTCCTCGTCTAATACATTAAGGATTCCCTTAGTAAAAACAATTGCATTTCCATATCCAAGTCCCCAATAAACAAATGCATTTATTTCTGAGGTGTTTAATATTCCCACTTTTGAGAATTTTATTTTTGCTTCATTTGACATCTCTTGAACCATATCCCATACTTTTGGATTATCCTCCCTCGTTATAAACTTCAATTTACTTCCAAAATGTGATTGAATTGACCAAGGTGTTAATATTAATTGAAATAAAGTTTGAATTCCCGCATAAACTAAGCCAATAATTGATGCTAAAAGAAAGTCAATCGTAGCAAACATAAACCAGCTCGCCAACGCAACCATCCCAAACCCTGCAAAAAAGGTAAGTGCAACTGTAGCTAAAATCGCAAAAGCAAGTTTACCATTAATTCTTAACAATGCTTTACTCTCTTTCATAATTTATTCCTTCTTTATAATAGGTATGCCAATTTGAATAAATCTTTATTTTTAAACTTTAAATGATATTTTTTTCTATGATTTTTAATATGAACCTCTTTTTATTTTATGTTTTGTCAGTTTTATTTTTATATTTAATTTTTCCATGGAATCAGATAAATAATATTAATATTTAATAATTTTAAGTGAAATTCTATATTGTAATCCTTATTTTAATCCATTACATACATTATTTTATAAAAATTCTATATTTTTTAATAGCATAATCAGTAAAAAAACCATTAGGGCTACGAAAATTTAGTTTTCTGCCCATTTTATCAAATCTTTTTTTAAAATTTAACTATCAAAATTTTAAAAATTATAATGAAAAAAATAAAATTTTTTAAATACTAGTAATGAATTATATAATTTTTATAAAATAATAAATTCAATAAAAACATTTTTTTTCAAATAAATCCTAAAAGATATATAGAAAAATTAATGAATTACAAATTTTAGGGAAAAAAATGAAACCTAAATCTTCAAAGAAGTCAAGAGAAGCTAAGAATAGTGATGAAAAAATATTTGAAATAAGAAAAATTCAAATTACAGGAGGTAGTACCTATCTTATAAGTCTCCCTAAGAAATGGGTCAGAAAAATAAATCTTGGTGAACATGCACAAGTAGCAATTTATGAGAGCGATATTTATGAGGGTAGTCTGATAATAAACCCACATTATACCGAAACAGAAAAAACTAAAGAAATTACAATCAAAATAGTGGATGATGAAGGGTTCGATCTAAGTAGAGAGATAATTGCAGCATATTTATTTGGCTATGATGTGATAAGAATCGAATCAGATCAAAATATTTCACCAAATGAAAGAGATGAGATTAAAAAAACGACTCAAAAATTAATAGGAATTGAGATAATGGAAGAAAGTTCTAAAATTATTTCTCTTCAATGTTTAATTTCACCAATGGCACTCCCCCTTGAAAAAACTATTGATAGAATTTTTTTAATAGTATCTCAAATGTTAAAAGACGCTATTCAAGCGATCATAACAAATGATGAAAAACTTGCTGATAATGTAGTTGATAGGGATAATGAGGTAAATAGATTATATTTCTTATGTGTTCGACAGCTAAGATCGTCAATTCAAGATGCAAATATTGCCCGTATGAGTAAAATCACACCCTTAGAATGTTTAGATTATCGAGTTATTGCCAAGGCGCTTGAAAATGCAGGGGATTATATTGTAGAAATGATAAAAATTTTTAAAAACAATATAGTAGCTCAGAATATCGTATTACCTAATGAAGTTAAGAATGAATTATCGGAAATCTCGTTTATGATCTATAAACTAATGACCAAAGCAAAAAAGGTAATGGAAACTCATTTAATGAAACTCGCAATTGAAGTGATCGGGTTCGATAAAGATAAAATTAAGAAAAAGGCAGAAAATTTAAAAAGAAAACTTCAATCTCAAAAAATGCCTGAATGGGCTCTCGCCATTGATTCTATACTTGATTTACTAATTAAAATCTCTGACATTGCAGGAGTTGATATCGCGGACTTAGTAATGAGTTAAATAAATTAAATAATTTATAATATATTTAAGGATTTATTAATTGAGTAATTTTGAATAATAAATAATAAAAAATTCATCTCTAATTTTTAATATTAAAACAAAAACATAACCAAAAAATAATTAAGAAAACAATTTTAAAAATGAATAAGAAATTATTTCAGAAGATTTAATTAAACAAAACAAATTTTTAATTAGCATATTAATAGCTTGGTTCCCATTGTTTAATATTTAAATTGGTGTAAATTATGCAAGACAATAAGGTAATGGACGACATAAAGTTTCACAAACTTACAGTTGAAGAAGTATTTAAAGAGCTTCAAACATCCGAAAATGGATTAAGTACCGAGGAAGCTAAACTTAGATTAGAGAGATATGGGTATAATGAAATAAAAGAAACAAAGAAAAAGTCTATATTTAGTATGTTTTTAGACCAATTTACAGAAATTTTAACAATTGTACTATTAGTAGCAATTGGAATATCCTTTGTTTTGTGGCTTTTCACAAGAGAGGGTGAAAATCTTATAGATGCAGTAGTTATAGGAATTATTTTAATTGTGAATGCAGTTATTGGAGTCAGACAAGAGTATAAATCGGAAAAAGCTCTTGAGGAACTTAAAAAATTAGCAGCTCCAGAAGCCACAGTAATTAGAAATGGCAAAATGGTTAAGATTCCATCAAGAGAGGTAGTTCCTGGAGATTATATAATTTTACAAACTGGAGATAAGGTTGTTGCTGATGTTCGACTTATAAAAGCCATGAATTTAAAGATAGATGAATCCATGCTTACAGGAGAATCTGTATCGGTTACAAAACATATTGAAGCCATCGATAAAGATGAGGTTCCTATCAGTGAAATGAAAAATATTGCATTTTCTGGTACTATTGTAACATATGGTGCGGGAGAAGGTGTTGTATTCAGAACAGGAATGGCGACCGAAATGGGCAAAATCGCTGATCTCATTCAATCAGCTGAAGAAAAAACAACACCTCTACAGAAAAAATTGGCTGAATTAAGTAAATGGTTAACTATACTTATTTTAATAATTTGTGGTGTTGTTTTTATAGTTGGAACTATTAGAACATATTTTGACAAGTTTCCAATCCCATTGGAATTTAAGGATTATGAGGAATTGTTTTTAGGTGCTATTAGTTTGGCTGTTGCTGCAATTCCAGAAGGATTACCTGCTATTATTACTATCACACTCAGTCTTGGAGTTAAAAGGATGGCAAAACACAAAGCAATCATCCGAAAACTTGCTGCGGTAGAAACCTTAGGTTGTGCTACAGTCATATGCTCAGACAAAACCGGTACTTTAACACAAAACCAAATGACTATAAGAGAAATCTTCGCAAATAATAAGATTATTTCTGTTGGAGGATTGGGTTATGAACCGAAAGGAGAATTTAAGATAGATGATAGCTTAGTAGACCTAAAAAATGACCCACATCTGCAATTATTATGTAGAATTGGTATATTATGTAACGATGCAGAGTTGAATTTCAGCGAAGATACTAACAGTTGGGAAATTTTCGGTGATCCAACGGAGGCATCGCTTCTTGTTCTTGGTGGAAAAATTGGACTATGGAAAAAGAATATATTAAAAGAATATCCAAAAATCAATGTCCTTCCCTTTGATTCCAATAGAAAAATGATGTCCACAATCCATAAGTCCCCAGAAGGTGAATATTATGCCTATGTCAAGGGAGCACCAGAGAGGGTGATTGAGCGATGCACTAAGATATTAATAAATGGAAATGAAAAAGAATTCACCGAAGATGAGAAACAAAAAATTCTAGAAATCAATGAAAATATGACCCAAAAAGCTTTAAGAACATTAGCACTCGCATATAAAAAGGTTGATAAAAGCATAATCGATATAGAGGAGCTCAGTCCTGAGACTGTCGAGAAAGACCTTGTTTTTGTTGGAATAGTCGGAATGATCGACCCGCCCAGAAAAGAATCAAAATTAGCATTAGAGGAATGTAAAAGCGCTGGAATGAAAGCTGTAATAATAACAGGAGACCATAAGCAGACAGCAGTTGCTATAGCAAAAGAACTAGGAATGATTGAAGAGGGTGATACTGCCTTAAGTGGTACTGAATTAGATAAATTAAATGATGAAGAATTTGGAGAAATCGTGGATAAAGTTAAGGTATATGCAAGAGTTTCACCTGAACATAAGGTAAGAGTTTGTAAAACATTGCAAAATAAAGGTAATGTTGTCGCAATGACAGGTGATGGTGTAAATGACTCACCCGCCATAAAAACTGCTGATATTGGAATTGCAATGGGCTTATCCGGTACTGAAGTAACAAAAGAAGCCTCTGATATGACATTAATGGATGATAATTTTGCTACTATTATTAATGCAATTAAAGAAGGCAGAGTTATTTATAGTAATATTAAGAAATTTATATTTTATTTGCTTTCAAGCAATATAGGAGAAATTCTAACTATCTTTATTGCTATTTTGATTGGATTTAGTGTTTATGTAGATGGACATTGGGAATTAATAATACCGCTTGTACCTGTTCAGATTTTATGGATCAATCTAGTCACTGATGGGCTACCAGCCACATCTCTATCGGTAGAACCAAAAGAACCAGATATAATGAAAAGACCACCCAGAGATCCGAAAGAACCTATTATAACAAAAAAAATGGCTATTAACATGCTTATAGTTGGTATTGTAATGAGCATAGGTACTCTATTCGTATTTCAACTCGGTCTATGGAACATTAAAAATTTGCCTCAAGAGGAATATGTCACATACGCAAGGACCATGGCATTTACAACTTTAATGATGTACCAAATGTTTAATGTTCTCTGTTGTCGATCATTTACTGAATCAATTTTTAAATTAAAAACTCATAATAAGGCATTATACATCTCTATTTTATCGTCAATATTATTGCAACTATTCGTAATTTATACACCAGGAGTACAAGTTGCATTTTATTGCTCTCCCATAGATCTTATAGATTGGCTCATAATCACGGCAATTTCATCGACTGTAATTATTGCGAATGAAGTGTATAAATGGATGTTGAGAAGATCAGAAAGAAATAAAAAATAATAATTAAAATTTTTGAAAATAATTTTTTAATATATTTTCATTTCTCTATTTTTTTTGCTTTACTATCGTACATAGGTCCAATAATATTGAAAAATAAATCTACATGACCCTTTTGTACTGAAATAATTCCTGAAACATTGTTTTCATCTTTTTCATTAGGTGCGATTAGAACCTCTTCTTTATCCCTAAATGCAGCATAATAATTTTCTTCGATATGGAAAATCAAGATATTGTCCATCTTTAGCAATCTCTTCATTTCTTCCGTTTCAAGAAGAGTATCAGTAACTTCTGTATAAATTTTTACATCTATACTTAGTTTTATTTTACTTAATATTGCAAAAGGTATTTTTGTAGAATCTGGGATTATTAAAATTATTGAGGATTTAGTTCTTGATAGCATATCTTTGATATGTTCGATTACTGCAGTTAGTGTCTTTATTTTCCAAGTTTTAGTTTCTCTGGTTTTTTGCATTTTTAATGATTCTGTCCATATATTTCTTAATAAAGTTTCATAATTAACAGTCTCATTTTTTACTTCATTTATTTGATTAATAAATTCTTTTGTTGTAATTGATATTTGATCTGAAATTATCTTTTTATTTTGGGAGATATACTCCTCTATTTTTTTAATGGATTGCATATTTAAATTAATCATTTCGTTTTCCTGAACATCTATGGATTTCTTAATACTGTTATATATCTCAGAGAGTATGTTTTCAAGGCTTAGTTTTTGATCGTTTATTCTAAGTTCTACATTTTTCATTGAGTTTTCGGAAATTAGTTGACTTTGGTCTGTGTGATCTTTAATAAGGCCATCAATTGATTCAATTAAATTAGTATTCAAGTTTCGATATTCGTCATAAACCCATTGTAATGAGTTTTCAATAGATTCGTTGAAAGATTTCTGGAATTTTTCCAAGTTTTGTGCGTTTTTTGCTGCTATATTTTCAAGCTTAGTTTGTGGGCTTTTTATTACCTCCTTAAGTTTAATATTTGCATTCTCTAAATTTGCCTCCAAATTATCTCGGACTGTTGTAATCAATTTTGTTCCAATAGATATTTTATTACTATACAAGGTTAAGGATTCGGATTGAAGTTCTCTTAAAAAATTTTTAATATGGTTTCTTAATGTATTGAATGAATCAGTGAATGTGTTTTCAAGAGCTATAGATTTTGATTTCATATTGTTAATATAATCTTCAAAGCT
>CAZYEE010000184.1:0-7994 GCA_964646355.1 uncultured archaeon
GGCGGTGGAGTTTCATCTTTAGGAATGCCTGAAACCGCTATTGAGTTTTGACCATAATTAGGTACTTCATCATAAGCAGATACTTTGTATACATATGTGTATCCATCAATAAGTCCAGTATCATCATAATAATTATGAGAATTAGGTTCAACAGTAGCAATTAGAGTATCATTCCTGTAAATAGCATATCCAACTACATCACCCAATTGCTGAGTCCATGAAAGATTAAGAATATTACCTCGGGGATCATATGAAACAGATAATCCAGAGACTTGGGGTGGTGGAGTTATATCTGTAGAAACACCACTTTCTTCATCTGAAGGTGTACCTTCATTAGGTACTTCATCAACTGCTGTAATTCTATAATAATAGGTGATACCATCGATTATATTGATAGTATCAGTAAAACTATTAGTAGTTCTTCTTGCTAATTCATTTCCTGGTCCTGGAGTGAATCCTGAAATTGTGCTACGATAAATAATGTATTCAACAAAATCATCTTCTGTGTTAGCATCCCATTGAAGATCCAATTGATTTCCATAACCAGGATTAGAGATAATGAGCCCAGTCACTTTGGCGGGTGGGGTAGAATCGTGAGGGGTACCACTTACTACAGCTGATCTATTTCCTTCATTTGGTACTTCATCTCTTGCAGCTACTTGATAATAGTAGACAATGTCATCAGTAAGATGTGTATGTGTATAATAATTATTTGTGGTGTATATCGGTGGTTGACTAAGATCATTGCTGGTGGTATTACCCCAATAAATTACATAATCAACAACATCTGATGCTGGGCTTGGATCCCAAGTTAAATAGATTGTATTACCTGTAGGAATGATAGAAATAGTTAAACCAGTAACTTGGGGAGGAGCGACTGTATCTTGAGGTATTCCGGATGCAGTTGTTGAGTTTTGTCCGATATTAGGTACTTCATCAAGGGCTGCGACCTTATAATAGTAAGAATTTCCATCAATAAGTCCTGTGTGGACATAATAATTAGTTGGATATGAGACATTAGCAAGAAGTGTGAACACAACATTGTCAGTGCTATTGTAGATATAATACCATACAACATCTCCGTCTGTAGATTGTTGCCATGTAATATTTAATGCATTCCCCTCAGGTACTGCATTAACTATTACTCCTTGGACTTGTGCTGGAGGTACGCTATCAGAAGGAGTACCATTTACCTCATCAGATGGGGTACCTAATAGAGCACTAGTGTCGACAGCTATAACTCGATAATAATAAGTTATGCCATCAGTTAGTCCAGTATCATTATAGTAAAGGGATTGAGTGCTTCCAATTAAGTTGGAAGGACTTGGACTGAATCCTGAGGTCGTGCTTCTATAAACATTATAATGTTGAATATCATGTGCTGGCTCAGTTAAATTAAGATCAGCCCATTCTAAATTGATCGCATTACCACTTGGTACATTAATTACAGTGACATTCTCAACTTTTCCAGGAGCGGTTCCACCAGGAGTGCCACCTTCTTCATCAGAAGGTTCTCCCTCATTACCTACAATATCAACTGCTATTATTCTATAATAATAAGTGTGTCCAAATATTACATTTGTATCATTATACCAATTTTGGGGATAAGTAATATTGACCAGCCAATTAGAAGAATTTGGAGTAAATCCTGAGATCTCACTCCTATAAATAGAGTAATTTAATATATCATTTTCAGGATTTTGAGTCCAATTCCAGAATAACCATGTATCCGAATATGATACAAGTTGGAGTCCAGTAACTTTTTGAGGAGGTACAATATTTGAAGATTGATTACTTACTTCATTGGAATACGGACCTTCATTTGGGACTTCATCAACCGCTGAAACTCGATAATAATAAATTACGCCATCAGTTAGTCCAGTATCCAGATACTGGTTAGTTGTTGGAGTTGCGATTAAATAAGAGGGGCCTGGAGTAAAACCTGGAGTGGTACTTCGATATACTTTGTAATTCACAAGATCTTCAGCATTACTTGGATCCCATGTTAGATTTAAAGCATTTCCGATACCGAGATCATCTACTTTTAGGTTTGTTATTTGATCAGGTGGTGTAGAATCATGCGGAGTGCCGCTAGCCTCGCTAGAAGGAGTACCGAAATTAGGCACTTCATCATATGCAATAATTCTATAGAAGTAGGTTTCATCATCGTTAAGTCCTGTATCAGTATAATGATTTGTAGAGACATTGGTCAGATAATATTCTTGAGATGGAGTGAATCCGGATATTTGACTCCTATATATTCTATATCCAACAACATCAGGTGCAGTAGATGCATCCCATGTAAGATCAAGGAGATTACCTACTCCAGGGTTAGTAACAATAACATTCACAACTTTTTCTGGAGGAGTAGTATCATCCGATTGATTATAAGCTTCATTAGAAGGAGTACCTTCGTTTGGTACTTCATCAATAGCAGTAACTCTATAGTAGTAGGTTATACCATCAACTACGGAAGTATCATAATAATAATTATTTGAAACAGTAGCAATAAGATTAGAAGAATTAGGAGTAAAACCTGAATATGTTTCTCTATACACTCGATATGAATCAAGATCAGGAGCTGAACTTGGATCCCAACTCAGCTCTAGTCTATTACCAGTGTGTGGATTTATAACTAATAAATTAGTAATTTTATCAGGAGGAGTCTCATCAGTAGGAATTCCTGCTTTTTCTGATGATGGATTCCCCTCATTTGGTACTTCATCAAGAGCGATAACTCTGTAATAATAAGTTATACCATCAGTAAGTCCCGTGTCATTATATTCTGTTAGATTGGTAGATGCAATCAAGTTAGAGGGACTTGGCACAAATCCAGAACTAATACTTCTATAAATATTATAATGATCGATATCTGAGGCAGAACTTGGATTCCAAGTAAGTTTTAAAGTATTTCCAATTCTAAGATTAGTAATACTTAAGCCAGTTACTGCTTCAGGTGGTACTGAATCATGTGGTGTACCGCTGGCTTGGTCTGACGCAGTTCCCATATTCGGAACTTCATCGAATGCCTTTATACGATAATAATAAGTAATATCGTCTGTTAATCCTGTATCTAAATAATAATTAACCGTCACATTTGCTATGTTATTAGAAGGACTTGGAATAAAACCAGAAGTAGTACTTCTATAAATAGCATAACCTGCTAAATCGGATGCAGTACTTGCAGTCCATGTTATGTTTAATTGATTACCCGTAGAAATTACTGCAATACTTACTCCAATGACCTTACTTGGTGCAACAGTATCTTGAGGAGTACCACTTTTCTCATCAGATGCCGTTCCAAGATTTGGAACTTCATCGTATGCTCTTACTCGATAATAATAGGTTATTCCATCTGTTAGACCAGTATCAGTATAGTAATTGGTAGTAACATTAGCAATATTTGTTGAAGCATCTGGAACGAACCCAGATGTGGTGCTACGATAGATACGATAACCTTGAACATCTGGGGCAGTGCTTGCATTCCAAGTTAATGATAATTTTTCACCTTCTGGATCCACTGTAATTTGTAGATTTACGACTTTTTCAGGAGGTACTTCATCTGTCGGTATATTTGATTGGTTATCGGAAGGCTCGCCTTCATTTGGCACCTCATCTACCGCAGTAATATAATATACATAAGTTGCACCATCAATAAGGCCAACATCGGTATACGAATTAGTGGTAGGATAAGCAACTGCAGTACCATTTCGATATACAATATAATGAGCTAGATCAGGAGCTGAACTTGCCACCCAACTTAATTGTAGAGTATTTCCAGTACCTGGATTATCTACTATTAAATTTGTAATTTTAGGCGGAGCTTCAGTATCACTTGGAATTCCAGATTTCTCATCTGAAGCTGTTCCTAAATTAGGTACTTCATCATATGCTTTTATACGATAATAATAAGTGACCCCATCTGTTAGACCAGTATCGGTGTAGTAATTTGTAGTTACATTAGCAATGTTATTAGAAGCATCTGGTATAAATCCAGAGGATGTGCCTCTGTAAATTCTATATCCAACAATATCTGGAGCTGTACTAGGATTCCATGTGAGATTTAGAGCATTACCTGATGGAATAATATCAATTGTAAAACCAGTAATTTTTTCGGGTCCTACAGAATCATGAGGAATTCCACTTGCTTCATCAGAGGCTGGGCCCATATTGGGCACTTCATCATATGCTCTTATTTTGTAATAATAGGTTATATCATCAGTAAGTCCCGTATCTAAATAATGATTAGTGGTCACATTAACAATATTATTAGAAGAACTGGGAGTAAATCCTGGAGTTAAACTCCTATAAACTGCATAGCCTTGAAGATCGGAAGCCGAACTGGCTATCCAAGTAATATTTAAGGTATTACCTTCTGGTATTACAACAACTGATACTCCAGTCACTTTGCCCGGTGCTACTGAATCTTGAGGTACTCCACTTTTCTCATCGGATGCTGGACCTAAGTTTGGAACTTCATCATATGCTCTAACACGATAATAATATGTGATTCCATCTATCAATCCAGTATCTTGATAGGAGGGAGTAGTCACGTTTGCAATATTATTAGAGGGACTTGGGGTGAATCCTGAGGTTGTACTTCGATAAATTCGATAACCTTTTACATCTGAAGATGTACTTGCATTCCATGTCAAATACAATGCTTCACCGCTTGCAACTACCGAAATTTGTAAATTAACTACTTTCTCAGGCGGAGTTATATCCGTTGGAATACCAGAAACTGGATCTGAAGGAGTGCCCTCATTCGGGACTTCATCGACTGCAGTTATATAATATTGATAAATTACACCATCAATAAGACCTGTATCTACATAAGAATTGGTAGTAGGATATGCTATTGCACTACCATTTCTATAAACAATGTAATGATTTAGATCTGTGGCATTACTTGGATCCCAGCTTAATTCAAGAGTATTCCCAGTTCCAGGATTTGATACAATTAAATTAGTAATTTTAGGTGGAGCTTCAGTATCGCTTGGAATTCCAGATTTCTCGTTAGATGCAGTACCTAAATTTGGTACTTCATCGTATGCCTTTATACGATAATAGTAGGTCACGCCATCTGTCAATCCAGTATCAAGATAATAATTTGTAGTGACATTTGCAATATTATTAGAAGCGTCTGGAATGAACCCAGAGATCGTGCTTCTGTAAATTCTATATCCTACAATATCGCTTGCAGTACTAGCAGTCCAAGTCAGATTCAAAGAATTTCCAGAAGGAACAATATCAATTACCACACCAGATACTTTTTCTGGTGGAGTTGAATCGTGAGGAGTACCGCTAGCTTGGTCTGATGGAGTGCCCATATTAGGTACTTCATCATATGCTCTTATTTTGTAATAATAGGTTATATCATCAGTTAAGCCTGTATCTAGATAATAATTAGTAGTTATATTAACAATATTATTAGAGGGACTGGGAGTAAATCCTGGAGTTAAACTCCTATAAACTGCATAACCTTGAAGATCAGAAGCTGTGCTGGCTATCCAGGTAATATTCAAGGTATTACCTTCTGGTATTACTGTAATAGCCACCCCAGTAACTTTTCCAGGAGCTACTGAATCTTGAGGAGTACCACTTTTCTCATCTGATGCTGGACCTAGGTTTGGGACTTCGTCATAAGCCTTAACTCTATAGTAATATGTTATACCGTCTATAAGACCGCTATCTAAATAAGTTGTTTCTGTAACATTTGCAATAAGATTTGAAGAACCGGGTATAAAACCAGAAGTAGTGCTTCTATAAATTCTATATCCTTGAACATCTGATGCCGTACTTGCATTCCAGCTTAAGGATAACGCTTCACCAGTTGCAACAACAGTAATCTGTAAATTAGCCACTTTCTCAGGAGCGACTACATCCGTTGGAATATTAGTTACAGTATCAGATGGATCGCCTTCGTTTGGCACCTCATCTACTGCTGTGATATAGTATGCATAAGTAAGTCCATCAATGAGCCCAGTATCGGTATAAGAATTTGTAGTGGGATATGCTATTGCAGAACCATTTCTATATACAACATAATGGTCTAAATCTGAGGCTGAACTTGCAGTCCAGCTTAATAATAGGGTATTACCTGTACCTGGATTGTCCACCACCAGTCCAGTTATTTTTGGTGGTGCTTGAATATCATTTGGAATACCCGCTTTTTCATCAGAATATGTACCTTCATTTGGTACTTCATCAAAGGCAGAAACTCTATAATAATATGTAGTTCCATCTTGAAGATTTTGATCCAAAAATGTATTTGTATATACAATAGCGATTCGATTACTCAAACTTGGAGTGAATCCTGAAACATTACTTCTATAAATATAATAACCTTGAAGATCTGAATCTGGTACATTATTCCAGGTCAGATTTAATACATTGCCAACACCTGGATTGGTTACAGTAAGACCCAATACTTTACTTGGGGCTTGTGAATCATGAGGTGTTCCACTAACTTCATCGGAGGGTGTGCCTTCGTTAGGTACCTCATCTAGTGCCTTAATACGATAATAATAAGTTTGATCATCCGTTAGACCTGTATCGAGATAATAAGGTACTGTTGTATTCGCAATATTATTATCATTACTTGGGGTAAACCCTGAAATCTGGCTTCTGTAGATTCTATAAAGCGCCAGATCCGACGCCGAAGATGGTGTCCAGCTTAGATTTAGTGCATTACCACTTGATATTACAGTAATCGTTAATCCAGTAACTTTTTCTGGAGGTATAGTATCTGAAGGAGTATTATTTTTCTCATCAGAGGGTGGACCTTCTAATGATTCGGTATCTACTGCAGTAACTTTATAATAATAGGTAGTCCCATCGATTAATCCAGTATCGTTATAATAGTTTGTAAAGGGCGTCGCTATTAGATATGAAGGACCGATAGTAAATCCGGGTGTTGTTGAACGATATACATTATATTTTATAACATCCAGCTCTGTAATATTTACATCCCATTCTAAGTTTAATGCATTTCCAGTAGGTACTACTTTAATTATAAGTCCAGTAACTTTTGAAGGAGGTGTACCTCCTGGTGTACCACCTTTTTCATCTGATGCTTCACCGATATTATTGGCGGTATCCATCGCTTTAATTCTGTAATAATAAGTAATGCCAGTTGATACATTTATATCATTATAATAATGCTGAGGTGCTGAAACATTTGCTATATTATTTGAAGAGCTTGGGACAAATCCTTGCGTTGTACTTCTATATATCAAGTATTTGAGTAAATCAGGTTCAGTGTTTGGCGTCCAATTTAGGTTCAATTTGTAATCACTTATAACTGTTACTTGTACACCTTGAACTTTAGCTGGAGGAACTGTATTATCGGATGTTCCATTCTGTTCATCTGAATATTCACCTTCATTGGAATTATCATCTACTGCTGAAACTCTGTAATAATAAGTTATTCCATCTGATATACCTGTATCTGTATAGCTGTTGTTATTTGCCCCTGTTAAATTCGCTATATTATTTAATAAACTGGGTATAAATCCAGGGGTTGTACTTCTATATATTCTATAATGACTAAAATCAGAAGCTGTGCTTGCAGTCCAACTTAATTCAAGAGTATTTCCAGTATGTGGATTCGTTATTATAAGATTACTAACTTTTTCTGGAGCTATCTCATCAGTAGGTGTTCCACTTACTGCTGTTGAATTTGCACCAATATTTGGAACTTCATCTCTAGCTGCCACTTTATAATAATAAATTACTCCATCTATTAATCCAGTATCATTATAATAATTATTAGTAGTATTTGCGATATTAACAAATCCAGAGGATGTTGTATTTCTATAGATTATGTATTCAACAAGATCATCTTCGGTATTTGTATTCCACTGTAAATTCAACTGGTTTCCAGTTTTTGGATTTGAAACTATAAGACCTGTAACTTGAGCTGGAGCTACAGTATCAAATGGAATTCCGCTTACCGCAGTTGAATTCACACCTTCATTTGGAACTTCATCAAT